>NZ_SORO01000002.1:0-300000 GCF_004368965.1 Leptospira meyeri
ACAAGTAAAGTGTTGAAATACCAGAGAATATTGTATAGAATTGACTAGCAAAAGTGTAACCCATGTGAGTGATCTAATGTGTTACCGATGTGCCTTTCCATACAAAACACCGTTCCCGTAATGCGACATAAGATCAATTATGGGAAGTCACATATTGTCTCACATAAGAATCTACAAAGAAACCCCAGTCGTTGCATCATCTAAAAATCGAAAGTTGTTACCTCTTTGATTTCGCAAGAAAGTTCAACGGAGGCATAGTTTGGGAGTGCCAAACCCAAAAGGTAGATATTCTTTTCACATGAGTCCACGGTGTCTCGTTTGTAGTATTTGTCTGGGTTGATCTCGGCAAGAATTGGAATTAAAACTCCATTCAATAAGGAGGATGAGGCTTCTGCTCCAGCCGAACCGACACCCAGTGGCGCAAATTTGACTCCATCAATCCTACGTGAAGCTTCTAACAGTTTTGCTTTCGCATCTGCACCAAGGATATTATCAGAACTCAACCTAGCAAGTGTTGGTTGGCTGCATCCAATTCCAAAACTCATTAAGATGAGGAGGACATTTGAAAAGAAATAGGTTTGGTTCATTTTCATAATTCAGAAATCATATGGATTCTGAATAGAAAGTCAAATCGAAAGAATTTTCGAAATGGAATGGTTCTAAATGTGCAAAAGAATTTTAGGAATCTTGACCCCTGTCCCCAAAATTAGTTGGGGACTTTCTGGCCAAGCGACATAGTTGATTTGTGTTTACTTACGACTGGGAGAACCAGCCACTCGTTTTTGAATGACTTCATTCAACACTTCCACCAATTCTTGGAACTCATCACCTTTTCGAATGCGAATGGTTTCAATGGGATCTCCCGATGCCATACGCTGTAAAGATCGTTTGATACTAAAAACAGGCCCTGCCATTTTATGTGATTTGAAAACAGAAAATACAGTGATCAAAAGTAAATACAGGATAGAAAGTGTGACAACTGCATCAAACTGAATGGTATACATATTCAGTTGGTGGTCATAACTAGGAAGGTAAATCTCGCGAGGGACAAACTTCTCTTTTGTTTCACCAGGAGATGGATCTTCGTTTTCTACTTTCCAAAACACAGTTTGTGCATCCTGGCGAAGACGAAACACGGCACCTCCATCATACTTGGCTTGGTTCAACCAATAGAGAAAACCTAAAGTCACAAGTACCCCAGATATAAATAACAAAGAATAATGAGCTAAAAACTTTAATTGGAATTCCTTATCGATGAGATAGTGAAAACGAAAGGTTTTTTTGTGATTTTGAGACATGGTTTCTTTTAAGGTATTCCCCTAGGGCGTTCAGGAAGACCTTCTCAGAAAAAGACAATATTGTCAAAAACTTATAGAGATTAACGAATTTTTTCTGTTTCTAAGATCTTTTGGATCGGTATTTCAATCAAACCTTCTAATCCTTGGAAGTGAAGGTGTGTTTCTGACTGACCAAGAATGACTCCTCGGTATTCTGTTCCATCTTCCAATCGTACAAGTTCTAATCTTGCGTGTTCTTCGTACAGCATTGACTCACGAGCAAGAATGGTTTGTGTTTGAAATGCTTTGAGTTCTTTCTCTTCTTTCGAATGCAACGCAGATGAAGAGAAAGGCAATGTTTCTCCAAGTTTGATCACCGTTTGTTGTCGGGAATTAAGAATGAGATCCCCTACTGCCACCGAACCTTCTCGCACTGCCACAATTTCCGATTGTCCATCAAATTGGACGCTGAAAACAGTTCCTCTAACTTGTGTAAGATGTTCACCAGCCTGCACAACAAAATGGCTATCTTTAGAAAGTTTAGAAACGGAAGCAAAGATCTTCCCTTTTTTCACAGAGAACTTTTGCGATTGAGAATCATTTGATTTTTCGATTACGTCCATCACTACTTCTGAATTAGGAGTAATCCGCATCCAAGAACCAGTTTCAAAATCCAGATCAATTTGCGAAGTCCCTTCCGTAATGACAATATCTCCGGACGCTAGTTGGTAGAGTTTTACCAGAGGAACAGGTTTGGAACTTCCTTGCGGAAGAACGGAAACCTTTCCCTTCACTGAAGAAACAAGAACTTTTAGAGGTGAAACCACCGGTTTGGATTCTTTGGCTGCAGAAACTGCCACTTCAGATCGATCTGGTGCAGATGGATTTAGGAAAAAAACAAAGAAAAGAGCCGCCGCAAGAGATAAAGCTGACCCTCCAACAAATGCAAGCCCCATAGGTTTGCGGAAAAAAGAAATTACGTTATTGCTAGAAATTGGTTCTGGTCTGTATTCGAATTGGATCTGACGTTTTGATACAGTTTCCCAGGAAGGAAAAACAACCGATTCCGTCTTTTTGGCGGGTTTCCGAAGGAGTTCTTCCCATTTAGCGATTGTATGTTGCTTATCAAATTCGTTCATTGATTCTAATCCGGTACCAGATTTTCTCTTTTGGCTATGGCCAACACTTTCTCAGTGGCCCTAATGACCAAACGAGAAGCAGTAGAAACCGAAACTCCTAAGACCTCAGCAATTTGTACAAGCTGAAACCCTTCCACATTTTTGAGTAACAAGGCAGACCGCTCTTCTTCCGAGAGTTCTCCCAAAAAGGAATAAAGCCGATCTTCTAAGTCTTGGTATTCCGCTTTGGTTTCGAGTTTTGGATTGTGGCTATGAAACTCGATCTCATCGGAAACAATCTCTCTTGTTGTAGAAAACTTTTTAGCATAATTAATCGATAAATTGCGGGCAATTGTGTACAAAACCATGACGGACTTCTCTTCCGAAAGGCCAGCGTTACCATAATGTTTATGGAAACTTAAGAAACTGTCTTGCATCAAATCCATTGCCGTGTCCGCATTTTGAGTGTACTTGTAGAGGAAGTCATAAATCCGTTTATGGCTTCTTTCATAAATTTGACTCATTGAGACAGTTTTGTCTGACACAATCTTGTATGTGTTGGTAAAACCGAGTCTCTGACAAGTAAAATCCCGTTCCTCTCTGTAAAAGTAAACAAACGGGACAGGTCAGATTCTCAAGGAACTAGATTATTTTTCTCTTAAAAGGGCATCATTTGCAGCATTTTTATAGGCACCAATCATTGTTGGGTAGTTAAAAATGTGTTCGGTGAAATACTCAATCGGAGCCTTGAGATTTACCACACACTGCCCAAGAGCAATGAGCTCTGTTGCTTTATCAGAAATGATATGAACTCCCAAAACTCTTCTCGATTGGTTATCAAAAATGATTTTTAGAAGACCCACTTGGTCTCCACTGATCTGAGCGCGGGTGATGGTATCAAACCTTGCCATTCCCACTCCATAGGAAACTCCACGGGCTTTGAGAGCTTCTTCCGTTGGTCCAATGGTGGCAATTTCCGGCAATGTATAAATCCCAATGGGGAATTCTTCTGCATCTACAGGCACCGATGGGTGACCAAACATATGTTTTGCGACATAAGCTCCTTGGTACATGGAGACAGATGCCAAACTAGGAAATCCAATGACATCTCCACAAGCATAGATATTAGAAATATTGGTTTGGTAATTTTCATTTACCACAATTTGTTTTCTGTCGTTTGGAACGATTCCAACTGATTCTAATCCTAAGTTATCTACATTCCCCAATCTGCCACGAGAAATCAAAACTTGATTGACTCGAACCACCTCTCCTTTGTTAGTTGTGAGTTCGAATCCTTCTTCATTCGGAAGTTTGTTGTATTTTGTTATGGAAGAATCCACATGAATGGAAATCCCTGATTGTTGCATGATCCGAGTCATTTCACCCGATACATCTTCATCCAGAAAACCAAGGATTCGACTTTGGGAATCAAAAAGATGAACTTTCACGCCGATATGAGCAAAAATTGTAGCGTATTCCGACCCAATGATTCCTGCACCAACTACGGCTAAAGAAGCAGGCATCTTTTTCATCGCAAAAAGCCCATCACTGTCGTAGACCAGTCCATCTTCAAAAGGAATGTTTTCGTTTGTGGGCCTACGAGGACTACTACCCGTGGCAATGAGAATGTTCTCGGTTTCATAGACTTTTTTTCTACCGGCGGAGTCTGTCACTTCTACATGATTGGAATCGACGATCTTCCCCCAACCGGTAAGAGTAGTGACTCGGTTTTGGATCATTTGTTCCCGGGTGACATCTTCTTCTTTTTCAATCACAGTGGAGGCACGAAACATAAGCTCCTGTAAAGTAAGCATCGCTGGTTGTGGTGATTGTAATCCGTGTAGATTGGACAATTTTAAATTTCGATAGAAGCGACTTGTTTCTTGTAAGGATTTGGAGGGGATGGTTCCATAATGGACACAACCTCCACCCAAGTAAGGGTCTTTTTCTATAATGGCTGCTTTTTTTCCCATTTTGCTTGCTTGGATAGCAGCTTTTTGCGCGGCAGGACCGCCCCCGATGGCGAGTAAATCAAAACGATTGATGGACATTTGCTAAAAAAACAATACCGACGAAGTGAAAAATAGCAAGGAAAAATTGACAAAACAAATCGGGAGTCCCGTTCTTCGTCTTTTTCACCTAACAAAGTACTACATGAAATACAAAATATCTTGCTTTGAAAACTCATGGTCTCATGTTTCATCCATCCCTATGGAATTCTTTAAAATGATCCAATCTGGACTTACTTCCGTCTGGAAAATCCTTTCCGAAGGAATTAGAGCCAAACTTGCATGGTTTACTGGCACCCTAATTGCACTTACAATTCTTTTACTTTCTATTATCACAGTTCGCCAACAGACGGCCATCCTCTCCGAGAGTTATGAAAAACAAGCGGCAGTCTCCAAAAATTTCATCGCAAGTTTGGTGATGGAAATTGAGAATATATCGCAAAACTTAATTCGGATAGAAGAATTCAAATCAAGGATCGAAAGGCAAAGAGAAGAACTAAAAAAGTATCGAACTGCGAAAGTGGTCACCAAGAAAAAAACAGTTTCTGTCTTTGGGTTCCAAACTAATCTTTTTGGATCACTTGGCACTTCCAAAGTAGTGAAGAAAGTAGACACTTTTTTTTCCGTTTATTTAACAAAGGATGATGTTGATGTTTTAGAACGTGAAATTCGCCACCAACTCCGAGAAGCAGCCAACAGAAATATCAGTGAAAGAGAATGGAATACCCTTGTTAGCCTTGCATCTTCTTATGTAAGAAACGAAGAAAAGTATTTGGAGATACAAAAACAAACTCCACCGGAAGATCCAGAGGCAAAAACAAATTGGGAAACCAATGTTAAAAATTTAAAAAAAGAAATTCGAAATCATAAATCACAATTGGACCTTTTTATAGCCAAGTTCTATGCAGATTCTAAAAAAAGAAAACTAGAAGAACTTGGGCTTGATACCAAACTCTTTCGGATCCAAACCTTCCCTCTTTCTGCAATGATCCAAGGGGAAACATCCCTTGCTTCTTTTGATACGCAGATCATAGATAATACATCCCCACTCGCCAAAATGGATCAGTTTGATCAGATGGAAGAGAGTTTAGTAGAATCTTTCCAACGATTTTCAGATGATATTTCTTCACTTGATGAAAACGAAAAACAATATGTTTATGAATGGGAAGAAAGAGAAATCCAAGCCCTCCATTCTCCCCTTTTTCGTCATCAAAACTCAACGAAAAGAGCTTTCAACCTAAGTAGTGTTAAATCTAGCTTAGGAGACTATCGAGAAGTGATCAAAGAAGACTATCGGATCACAAATGAACTTTCGGAACTCATTCCAAAACTAAGAGAACGCATTCAATTTTTGAAAAATGCAAAACCACCGATCCCTCCCGCAAAGGACAAACTTTTTACCAGTTTCTATAAATCTTATGCGGAACTGATCGATGAAAGAGATAAAATCTTTGATGAAGTCACCACAAACTATCCCATACCGTTGGAAACTTGGGAAAAAATCGAAGCATTACGTAGTTTGCGCGATGTAACCTTAGAAGATTGGGTTTTGATGAAATTCAAAACAGATCCCACCGAATACGAACGTTATTACCAAGATCCTGATGCACGGGAAATTCAAAGGAATCGTTGGAAGGCCATTCGCAAATGGATTCTCACTGCCGAACAAGAAACTCCTACGAAAGAATTAAAAAAACTATTCCCAGATGGAAGTTTTGGTCATTCCCGAAGTGAATCAGAAGAAATCATGTGGAAGTTAGATGGGACTCATCTTTTGGAATCGGAAAATGTTCCGAATCTTGTACTACGTGATAATTTTTCTGGACTCATTCGAACACTGGTCGATAGAACCGATGGAATTCGTGCAATCAAAGACAATAGAAATCAAATTGTATTCACAGCCATTACCATCTGTTTGGTGGCAATTTTATTTGCTATTTTTATCTCGGGTGTGGTGGTCCAAAAAATTCGAAACATCATTCGAAGTGCTGAAGACGTTGGGCACGGAAATCTTCATGTCCATTTTGATGATGGTGGGAACGATGAATTTGGGAATCTCACAGTCGCATTAAACCAGATGGTGTCTGGATTAAAAGAACGTGAAAAAATGCGAGGGGTCCTCGGAAGTATGGTGGACCCCGTGGTAGTGGGAGAAGCCCTCAAAGATTTAGAAAAACTAAAACAAGGAAGCGAAAAAATCATCACTGCTTTCTTTTCTGATATTGCTGGATTTAGTACGATTTCCGAAAAATTAAATTCCAAAGAACTTGCAAATCTTTTAAACGAATACCTGTCTGCAATGACCATCATCCTCAAACACCATGATGGTGTTTTGGATAAGTACATCGGGGATGCCATTGTAGGAGTTTTTAACGCCCCACTTGATGTGGAGAATCATTGTTTAAAAGCCGTTTCTGCCAGTGTAGAAATGCGAGATAAACTCGAAATCTTAAAGGCAGAGTGGATCGAAAAGAATAAATACATTCCCGAAGCCCATACTATGAAGTTCCGTATTGGACTAAACATGGGTTATGCGAAGGTTGGCTTTATGGGCACCGATGCCCTGGCTTCTTATACGATGATGGGTGATACTGTCAATTTAGCAGCACGCTTAGAGGCTGCTGGAAAAGACTATGGAGTTTGTATTTTGGTTTCCGAATTTGTTCATGATGAAGTCAAAGATCATTTTTTCACAAGAAAGTTGGATATTGTGCGTGTGAAGGGAAAAACAAAACCAGTCACTCTCTATGAAGTCAGAACTAAAAAAGGAGATGAGTCGGAAGAGGATCATCAATTTGTGGAAGCCTATGAAGCTGCCCTTTTCTCTTATTTGAACCGGAAGTTTGAGGAAGCAGGAAAAAAATTCTACTCTCTACTGACCACCACTGGGGATGAGGCATGTAAACTCCTCTGGGAACGTTGCCAATATTACTTAGAAACTCCCCCTGAACCGGATTGGGATGGTGCTTTTACAAGGACAAAAAAGTAGGAAATCTACGAAATATTTCAATAAAATGGAAATTTCATCCAATAAAGTATAACAAATTCTTGCATTTTCAGAGGTGACTTTTAGAATTGGAATCACTCATCTTACAGGAGACAAACCATGGCACTACGTTTAGGCGACGAAGCACCGAATTTCCAAGCGGAAACCTCTGAAGGCAAAATTGACTTTCATGAATATTTAGGACAAGGTTGGGGGATTTTATTTTCTCACCCAAAAGACTACACTCCAGTCTGCACAACAGAACTTGGATACGTAGCAAAAATTAAACCAGAGTTCGAAAAACGTAATGTGAAAGTGATCGCACTTTCGGTTGACCCTGTTGACAGCCACAAAGGTTGGATCTCCGATATCAACGAAACACAAGGAACCAAAGTCAACTACCCAATCATTGCGGATGCAGATCGTAAGGTATCGAACCTTTACGATATGATTCACCCGAATGCCAGCGAAACCACTACAGTTCGTTCTGTATTTGTTGTTGGACCTGACAAAAAAGTAAAACTAACTCTTACTTATCCTGCATCCACCGGAAGGAACTTTGATGAACTTTTACGAGTGATTGATTCATTACAACTCACTTCTCAATTCAGTGTCGCAACTCCTGCAAACTGGAAAGACGGAGAAGACACAATCATCGTTCCTTCTGTTTCTGATGAGGATGCAAAGAAAAAATTCCCTAAAGGATTTCGCACGATCAAACCTTATTTACGTTACACACCGCAACCAAATAAGTAAATTTTAAACTTGGCGGGTTCTCCCACCCGCCTATTTTATACTTATGCATATCAAACTGAGTCGTATTGAAACTCCTTATGTTTTAGAAGCATCAAATGAATCTGGAAATTCCATTCGTATCGATGCTTCTCCCGAGATCGGCGGAAAAAATTCTGGCCCAAGGCCCATGGAACTTTTGATTATGGGACTTGCTGGTTGTAGTAGCATTGATGTTCTAATGATTTTAACAAAACATAGAATTGAAGTCCTCGACTACTCAGTAGAAGTAGATGCAGAAAGGGAAAAAGTTGAAGAAGCCAATCTATTTAAAAACATTCATATGAAATTCAAAGTGAAGGGAGATTTTAAAGAAGAACAGGTAAAACGTGCCATTGATCTGAGTTTAGAAAAATACTGTTCGGTAGCCAAAACATTAGAAAAAACCGCAAAAATCACTTACGAATTTGAATTAGTTCCTTAAACAATCCCTTGGCCTCGCCTTATTTTAATTCGTTTAAGTCCCAACTGTATTCGTTATAAACAATTTTGGCATCTGGTTTGATGGTTTCTTCAAAGCCTTCCTGCACATACTGAATGAGGGTTGTTTTTTTTGTGAAGTCCGTTTGGAACCAATTAAAAATTTTGCTTAAGTACAGAGTGTTCGTTATTTTATCATAAGAATTCTTTTTTGGATTTTTTAAGAATCCAAGTTTGGCAGATTGGAGTTGTTTTTCTAAAGAATTGGGGGTGTAAGCTTCTGAAACCAAAAAAGGACAACCAATGGATGCACAAACAATTGCAAAGTGAATCCTTGGTTCATTAAAATCCTTTCTTAACTTTTCATGTTCGATCCAATCCAAATGTCTAGACTTTCCTAGGAGAGAAAAAAATTCTTTTTTCCAAGGGATCCCGCGCGCTAAATTAATCTTAGAAAAAGGAGATCCAATTTCAGTAATACTCTCTATTGGGTAGTGGTCTAAAATGAGTTTCACAGTAAAGGCATTGTATGCATTGATTAAAAAACTCATTTTTTCTTTTTCGTTGAATCCTTGGTATTGAGCCTCGGTCACTTTAGAAAGAGATTCTAAGTATTGTTTTAAGGAACCTTCTTCTGCCTGAATTCCTTTATAAGAAACAAGTCCGTTTTTTACATTTTTTTTAAGAATGGAATCCCAAACAGAATGTTTATGATCAAAACTTTGGGCAAAGGTCCCTTGCCATAATCCAATACAAAGAAATATAATAAGAAACTGTTTCATGATAACCACCCGTTGTTTAGACAGAACTAAACCAATTTACGAACCAGAAAATTTACGATAAACTATTCAAATAACGGCTAATCCCCTGGATCACCGGTGCGGGGATTTCATGTCCCCCATTAAAAGCAATGAATTCTCCAAGGAGACCTGAATTACGAAGCAACTTTTCTAGTTTTTTTGCATTCGCATAACCAAGAATAGGATCAAATTCTCCATGAGATTGGAAAAAACGTAAAATTGATTTTTTTGGAGCCAATTCTTTCCAAAGTGATTCATTTACAAGTGCACCTGAAAGGATCATAAGTCCTTTGGAGACTTCTTCTTTTCGAAGTGTTAAATCTGTTGCAAGCATAGCACCTTGGGAAAACCCGCCAAGGATTAATTGATCCCACGGAACACCAAGAGCATCTAACATTAAATAAGCGGCTTCTCTAGCAACATCCATTCCTTCTGGATCTTTGTCGGCAAAATTTCTAAAATCATTTTTACGAATTGCTTCTTCCAAAGCGGCCATATCAATTGGGAACCAAGCTCGGCCTGAATAACCTGGCATAAGAGGTACACTCAAATGCCCATGTGGGAAAACCCAATTGAATTTTTGGTCAGTCACTAACACTTCATGGATGGGATATAAATCGAAGGCACTGGCACCATAACCGTGAAACAAGACTACCGTTGGTGCATCTGAATCTCCCTTAACTCGACGGACTTGTAAAGGTCCGAGGGATTCTAAATCGTTTTCATTATCTAACATAGTTTAACCGAAAAGTGAAGGTTGGTCCTCATTTTTTGAATCGGAAGAAAAGTTCGTCACAGAAATTCCTAAAAGCCTTATTTTCTTCATTGGTTCTGTGTTTTCCTTCCAAACATTTGCCAACAGATTCGAGGATTGTTGGAAAAGGTTGTCTGCCAAGTAGAAAACAGATTCGGAAGAAATAGATTTTTGTTTCACAGTGAAATCTTCAAATTTGATTTTTAAAGTCAGTGTTTTTCCTTGTTTATTTTTCCTACCCATTCTCAATTCTAATTCTTTAGATAAATTCTCTAATGTGAGTAACAAATAAGCAAAATCTTCTGAGTCGTGCGAAAAAGTTGTCTCGACCCCAATCGATTTGGGATCTCTAAAAGGAATGACTTCCCGATCGTCGAGCCCCCTTGCCATCCGATAAAACACGGCACCCATTTTTCCAAATTCCCCAACTAAAAAAGACTCTTCCGCCTTTCGTAATTCTGATCCTTTGGTATATCCTAATTGCGAAAGGCGTTCGTAAGTTTTTTTCCCAATTCCAAAAAAACTATACAACGGGATGTCATCTAAAAATTTTTCTTCTTCTCCCGGAAGAACCACATATAGACCGTTAGGTTTATTTTTTTCCGATGCCATTTTTGCTAAAAATTTATTTTGAGCAACACCCGCAGAACAAGTAAGTCCCGTTCGATCAAATATTTTTTTCCGAATTTCTTTTGCGATCGTACTTGCTAGAGGAATTTGTAATTTGTTGGATGTGACATCTAAATAAGCCTCATCCAATGACAAGGGTTCCACTAAGTCGGTATATTCCAAAAATATAGAACGAATTTCTTTGGAGATTGATTTATACACTTCAAATCTTGGTGGAGTAAAAATGGCATCTGGACAAAGTTTGTAAGCCTGAAAACAAGGGATAGCAGAGCGAACACCAAACTTCCTAGCCTCGTAACTTGCCGCACATACCACTCCCCTTGAATGCGGAGAACCACCCACAACGACAGGTTTCCCACGCATTTCGGGAAAATCTCTTTGTTCTACAGATGCATAAAATGCGTCCATATCAATGTGGATGATCTTTTTCATTTCTCTTGTATAACCAAATCAAACTTTATCAAAAATCTCTTGCCAAATGTTTTTTGCAACGAATCCTTCATGAATTGTGAACACAAAACAAGCACCGAAAATTTTGGTGGTCGATGATAACGAAACCAATATTGAGATTATCACTCATATTTTACTTGGCCAAGGATATGAGGTGGCGGTTGCTTACGATGGTGAATATGCTTTAGAATTGGCGGAGGCACTTGACTTTGACTTAATTTTATTGGATATTCTACTTCCAGGGATCAGTGGGCTTGATGTTGCCAAACGTTTACTTGTAATGGATAGGTCAAAAAACACCCCCATTCTTTTTTTATCTGCATTGAATGAAACAAGCGATATAGTCAAAGGATTAGAAACAGGAGCTGTTGATTACATTACAAAACCATTCCAAGAATCCGAAATTCTAGCAAGGATCAGAACTCATATCAAAATCAAAACGCTAGAAAAAGAAAGAATCGATCTTTTACAAGCCATTCAAAAAGACCTGGAACTTGCAAAATCAAACCAAGAAAATTTAGTCACCTTCCAATTCCCACCTTCCCCACTTTATCAAATTTATACATCTTATAAGCCTATGGAATTAGTCGGTGGAGATTTGATCACCTACGATTTGTTACCTTCCGGCGATTTAGACATTTTATTTGGAGATGTAACTGGTCATGGGATTGCGGCTGCTATGGTTTCTCTTATGGCTATTATTACTTTCAAAACAATGGATAAATCTTTTTTATCACCGAGTGAAAGTTTATATTGGATTCATAGTACACTAACACCTCTCATCAGCACTCATTTTATTAGCGCAATCTATTTACGTTACAAAGCGGAAGAAAATCTTTTGTCCTATTCCATGGCTGGCCACCATCATATGTTTTTGATTCGTGAAAATAAAATCATCAAACTTGGAACAAAGGGATTTTGCCTTATGATGTTTCCTGATCAACTCAATGCGGAAAACGAAGATATTTTTCTAAATTCGGGAGACAGATTGTTTTTATTTTCTGACGGTATGTTTGAAGTTCCTAATGAAAAAGAAGAATACTTAGGAGACCAAAAATTCGCAGAAATAATCGAAACAAGAATTCATCTTCCTTCAAAAGAATTTCTGGAATCCATTCAAGATGAAGTTTTGGTTTATTCTGGTGGGAAAGTAGCAGACGACATGACAATGTTGCTTTTGGAAATCAAATGATTGACGAGTTTTTAGCCATTTTGATTGCATCTGGTTTGCTGTTTGTAGCCTACTATTATCACAATGCATATCGAAGAGAAAAAAAACTAAGGTTAATCCTCTTTAGAAAAAATTTAAGTAATTCGGAAGAAATTGAACGCACCATCCGAGAAAAAGAAAAACAATACCAAGATATTTATGATACAGCAAACTCTATCATCATTCGCTGGAGTCCAGATTTTAAAATCCATTCGATCAATCCTTATGCAGAAGAATTTTTTCAAATAGGAAAAGACTCTGCCGAAGGTAAGGATGTGGTATTGGATTTATTTCAAATCCCTTTCGATAAATCCAACGAAGTTAAGTCCCAATTATGGAATATCTTTCACAGACCAGAACAAAATATCCGTCAAGAATATGATGTATTCATTGGAGAAAATGATAAACGCACTGTTACCTGGTCAAATCGAATTTTAAAAAATGAATTCGGATATCCTTACGAAGTACTTTCCATTGGGAATGATATCACTAACCGAAAAATAGCTGAAGAAAATTTAATGAAGTCTTATGAGAGAATCCTAGATCTCTACAACAATGCTCCTTGTGGTTATCACTCTCTCGACAAAGACAATACTATTGTTTCCATCAACGATACTGAACTCGACTGGTTAGGTTATTTGAGAGAAGAAGTTGTAGGGAATTTTAAATTTAGCGATTTAATGACAGAAAGCAGTCAAGATAAATATAGACTCATTACCGAGTCTTTCCCAAATGAAAACCTAACAGGCGTAGAATTAGAATTTCTAAGAAAGGACAAATCTACTTTTTTTGTTAGTTTAAATTCAACGGCTACTTTTGACAAAGCGGGCAATTTTGTAATCAATAAGTCGACTGTTTTCGATATCACAGATCGCAAACTTGCAGAAGACAAGTTAAACGATTATTCTCAAAAAATCCAATTACAAAACAAACGATTACAAAAAGCAGTAGAAGCTGCTATCAATGCAAATCGTTCAAAATCGGTTTTCTTTTCAAAAATCACACATGAATTGAGAACTCCACTTCATGCAGTCATCGGGTTTTCACAAATTTTAGAGAAGGATCCAAACCTTCCCAATCATCTTAAAGGTTATGTTGATTCTTTATATGAAAACGGAGTCCATCTTTTAGGAATGATCAATGACATTTTAGATCTTTCAAAAATCGAAGCAGGAAAAATGACGGAGACCCGAGAGTCTTTTTCTCTCTCCCAACTTTGGGACACATTGTTCTCTATGTTTTCTTATCGGTTTTCCGAAAAATCAATTAGTTTTGAACTGTTGAATTCCTCGGCAATCGAGTCCTGTTTTTATGAATCTGACTTACAAAAAATTCGCCAGATACTTGTCAATTTACTGGGGAATGCTTTGAAATTTACAAGCCAAGGTTCTGTCAGTTTAGAAATCAAGGTGACTCGGAATCCAGAACATTCTTTTGATATGGTGTTGTTTATCGTTAAAGATACAGGGATAGGAATTCCAAATGATCAATTACATTCTATTTTTGAAGCATTCCAACAAACTGAACAAGGAAGTTCTTATAAAGAAGGAACGGGACTTGGTTTATCCATCTGCCATCAGTTAGTTGAATTTTTAGGAGGAACCATCTACGTTAAAAGTACCATTGGGAAAGGATCAGAATTCGGATTTGAAATTCCTTTGACTCGGTTAGAAACCATTTCGAATGAACTAGTAGAAAAATCGAAGATAGGTCCAGTCCATACAAAAGAACTGGGCCAAATCGCAAAACAGGATGAGTCAGAAGTAGAGTTTGTTCAAAACTTTTTAAACACTTCACCACAAAACTTAAAAAAAGAAATCTTACAACTGATCAGGATTCAAAACTTTGGGCAACTCATAGGTGTTCTAGATGCGATCCAAACCGAAGACAAAGGGAAATTGATCCTAGAACAAAAAGTAAAAAACAAAAAATATAAGTTTTTAATCGATTTGGTTCAATCCTCTAATCCTTCCGAGTGATGATATCAATTTTTTGATATCCATTCGCTTTTAATACATCAGTCACAAAAACAAAAGATTCAAACAAAGCCCGTTTATCAACTTCCAAAACTACACTAGAATCACCGTCTTGGTTTTTAGGAACCAACTGAAATAGAGATTCTTTTGAAGTTTCTTTTCCATCAAAATAGATAACACCTAAATGATTGATTAAAATTTTAAACTTTGGCGTTTCTTCCCCAATCGATTCCGTTTTAGATTTGGGTAGGTCGAGTTGCAAAGTGGACGTAGTTTCTGTAAAGCGAACTGCCAACATTAAAAAAATCAGCAAAATAAATAAAACATCAATCAGGCTACTGATATCAATCAGTGCATTTGAACTTGATTTACGGAGTTTCATTTTTGTTCGAAAAATCCTTTACCAAAAGTTCCGAAATGTATCGAATTTTATTTTCGGCGAATCTGTGAAAATAAAGTGAAGGGATTGCCACAAGTAAACCCGCAATCGTTGTGTTGAGTGCATCTTTGATCCCTCCAGCTAACACTTCCAAGCTGACCTTCCCTTGTGATTCCATTGCTCCGAAAGCGGAATTGATTCCAATCACCGTACCAAGTAATCCAAGAAGCATGGAGAGAGAAGCAATCGTAGGCAGCCAATGAATGGTCCTTTCCAAAGGAGAAAAAAACAATTCTAGTTCTTCATCCGTTGGCTCTTTGGGAAAAAGTAAAATACGATAATCAGAATCCTCTAGTTTTCGAAGTCCCAATACGATTCGGAAGAAAAAATAGAAGGAAGTCAGGGAAAAACAAAAAAGAAGAATAAAAATCAAAATTGCGGGAATTGAAAATGTCCAATTCATGGATGTATCGACCTCTATGAACCAATACCAACTCCCATCCCAAGAAAAGAAACCGGAATATGTAAGAACCAATTTTGATGGTATCGCTAAGGCTTATGATCGGTTCAACGATTGGAATAGCTTTTTTCTCCACAGGATTTGGAAAGATTGGGTGGTAAGAGAGGCTCGGAAGAGCGTTCCTTCTGCAAAATCCGCCTTAGACCTTTGTTGTGGGACAGGGGACATTACCCTTAGGCTTTCCAATGACCCAAACCTGAATCGTGTGGTAGGCCTTGATTTTTCAGAGAAAATGTTGTCTTTTGCCTTCCGTAAAATACCAAATCAGCCCAAAGTCGAACTCCAAATTGGGGATGCAATGAACCTAAAACAATTTGCCGACGGTAGTTTTGATATTGTAACGATGGGATTTGGACTTCGCAATGTGTCGGACTTACGAAAGTGTCTTTTGGAAATCAAACGAGTGTTAAAGAAAGATGGAGTTTTTGTGAATTTGGATGTTGGGCGTGTGAGACCAAAATTCTTAAAATTCTTTGCCGATTTCTATTTTTTCAAAATTGTTCCCCTATTCGGGTATTTGCTCTATGGAAAGGAAAACGAGATGTTTGATTACCTCCCTCATTCCTCAAAAACCTATCCCGACCAAGAAACCCTTGCAAAAATTCTCACAGAACTTGGATTCAGAAATGTCAGGTTTCAGAACTTTGTATTTGGTAATGCCGTAGCACACGTAGCAACTAACTAAGATTAAATAGTAACAAATCAGATTTATGTCTGATTTGTTTGGTGATTGGTTCTTTTTTTTAATCGATGTCCGTACATCTCCCCAAAAATCCAATGGATTTCCCTAAATTTGATTAAATCGGCGTTGTTTTTTTAGGTATTTTGTCGTTTAATTCCCTATGCAGGTAGGATTTCTCAACATGAAACGATGGTTCGTTCTTTTCACAATTCCCCTTTTGCTGTTGGACTGTTCCAATAAAAAGAAAGGTTTATTACTCCTCCCATTTTTGGGTTTAGGTGATGGAAGCACACAACAAGCTTCTGCGTCTTCAGCCGATACCGGTAATGGAACATTCACAGTGGTTGGATTAGAAACCACTGACCCAAACCAAGTCACCGCTCCGACAGAAACAACCGGTGGTACCACAGACGGTGGCGCTACGACTGGTGACCAAACCACAACAAGTCCTGATCCGGTAGTTACGACACCACCCACTGCACCGGTTGTGACAACTCCAACTCCCACACCGACTACTGTGAACAATGAAACAACAGTCGTAGTGGTAGACCAAACTAACGGTGGAAATTTCAATTTTGAAACCAATGTTACCGTTCCAGTCACTGTAGTGGTTGAAAACGAAGCAGGACCAGTGGCAAATGCACCAGTGACGATCACGGAAACAAGCACCACAGGTGATCCAAATGTAGTTGGAGTGGGAACAACAGATTCGAACGGTTCAGTTACGATTCCGATTAGTGTACCTCCAACTGTCACAACCGTTGAAATTAGTGTGATCGGTGTGAATCCAACAACTGGAGAAGTAGTCGAAATTACAGGATCAGCTCCAGTACAACAACCAGCTCCAGCAACTGGTTCTGGATCAGAATCGGGAACAGTTGTTGTCGCCCCAGTGATCAATGTCGATACAACTAACTTTCAACCAGTTAATGGTTGTGTGCAGGCAGTAGACACTGATTGTGATGGTGTAGCAAATGCTTACGACGAATTCCCAGAAGATCCTAGCCTTGCAACAACAGCGCGCTCTGGTCGATATACCATTGCTTTTGAAGATATGTATCCTTCCGCAGGAGATGCGGATTTAAATGACCATTCAACTGTTTTTAGCACAGAGATGGACAAAACTCCAACAAACAAAGTAAAGACACTTCGTGGAACTTATACCCATGTAGCGAAAGGTGCAGGATACAACCATGAATTAAGACTTTCTTTAGATGTCCCAACCAATGCAACAGTGCAGGTGAATTATCTTGATGGGAGTGGCAAACCATGGAATGGATGTGCGGCTGCTTCTAAATACACTGCCAATGCAGCGGGAGATTGTACTGGTGGAACTTTAAACGCAGCACAACTCAAACGAGGAGTTCTGATTCTTCCAAGTTCTGACAAAACTCTTTTTGGTAGCAAAAACGCTCCGAAAGCAGGTTCCACTTTTACGATCAATGATTTTGTTCGTGGTGTCACGGCTCAGGTGACAATTACCTTTGAAGAACCAGTAGATTTGAATGCGACTAAAAACCTTGTAGGTGGTCATCTCAACTACTTCCTTGCCATCAACCAAAAGACAGATGGAGTTTTTAGACAAATTTACCGTCCAGGTTATTTTGTAGATAATAAGGGGAAAGATTCCTTTATCGATAAAAATGGTTTCCCATGGGCTATCATTGTCCCAGGGATCTTCAACCACCCAACAGAAGGTGCAGACATTCGCAATTCGTCTACTTCCGGTTATATCTTCTTTAACTCTTGGATGCAATCCAATGGAGTGGCTCATAAAGATTGGTATCTACATGTGGATCAAATCCCGGCACCTAACCGCCCATCTTATGTGGTTCGCGTCAGTGATTTTTATGCTGATAATGGATTTTCGGCTTACCTCATCAAAGCAGTTCGCAAAAACGCATGGGAAGTTTCAGCAAGTTTGATAGTCGTGGGAGCTGCCCTTGGGTTCCTCATGAAAAAGCGATTGGAAAAAAAACAAGCAGCTTAACTTAACAGAGAATCCAACCTACAAAAGAAATCCTTCCTTCATTCCATGGGGGGAGGATTTTTTGTTTTATGGCCTCAATCCTTCGGTTTGCAACCAACGAATATTTCCTTTCTGGAAACTTTGATTCTGATTTAAAATCCCAAAATCCTATCCTTGTGGATCCACTCTGGAAAGGAACCAAACTCGAAACCCACCTAAACCATTTTTCGTTACCTACGCTTACGTCCGAACAATCCTTTTGTCTTGTTACTTCTGGTTCTACTGGCCTTCCTAAAATGGTTTGGAAAGAATGGGACGAAATTGAAAAAGAAGTTTCCTATTGGGTAAACCAACAGGACATCCAAACTCTTTTTACTAGTGCTACCAAAGTGTATGTGCAAGTTCCTCTCTGCCACTTGTACGGACTCATTTGGGGATTTTTCATTCCAAAACAATTGGGAATCAAGGTTCAATGGAACAACCCTGAAGGAAGTGATTTATGGATCACATCGGCACCATTTCTGCAGAGAACAGTAAGTTCCCAAAACCCACTTCCCCGTGCGGCGGTTGTATCGGGAATGAAATTTCCAGTCCTACTATCTCGCCACCTTCGTGATTTAGGCGAAATCTCTGTCACAGAAATATACGGTTCAACAGAAACAGGAGGAATTGGTGTACGTGACCCACTCCGACAAAATCGATTCCAAATCTTAGAAGGAATAGAAACAAAAATTCGTTCTGAAGAAGGAATCGCAGAAACGGAACTCCAAATCCGAAGTCCATTTTTATCTCATAAATCTTTTTTATTGAAAGAAAAAGGTTGGGAAAAACAGATCATATCACCTAGCGAATATTATTCCACAGGAGACTTGGGAAACTTGTCCGAATTAGGATGGTTTCTTCTTGGAAGAAAAGACAGAATCATCAAACACAATGGGAAACGAGTATCCTTAGATCGAATTGAATCAGAAATTTTAGGTTTAGGATTAGAAGGTGAATTTGTTTGTGTTCCTGTATCAGACGAATTGGGAGAAACGATTGGCCTTTTTTCTTCAAGTTCTTTGTCTGGACCAGAAATTTTAAAAATTTTGAGAATGGAGTTACCAGAAAGCCATATACCGAAGGTTGTACTTTCCAACCTCTCTTTACCGAAACTACCAAATAGCAAACCTGATTATCCAACGATTACTAAACTATGCAACCTGGAATTCCAAAAGATTCAAACGCAAAAGTTAAATACAAAAAGTTCTAAACCAATTAATTTTCAATCTAGTATTCCTGAAATTTTAGAAACCATATTGGGAATACAACCTGATCCGGATAAACATTTAATTTATGATTATGGAATGGATTCGATTCAATATGCTGATTTGATTTTAAAATTAGAGAAAAAAATAAAACACAAAATCCCAGAAGAAGACAAACGCACTAGTTATTTTTCTAGTGCTTCCGGGATCGAAGAATATATACAGGAGAAACTCTATTTATTATAATGAGTTTCTATTATCTTAATTTTACGAAAATCCAATTGGTATTAGAAGGATTGTCATGATACAAATGGATCACTACGTTTGTAGGTTTCATTTTATATGTAAAAACGTAATTAAACGCAATGTCTAAGTCTCCTGAAACCATACCTTCTTTAAATCTTCCATAAAATATTCGGTTATTGGTACAAATGGCAACTTCGGTAAAAAAGTTTTTACCCACTGCCGTTTGGATGGGGACATTTGCAAGTTCTGACTCATATTTATTGTATAATAATATTTTCCCACTACCATCAACCTTTACAATGCCAAAAGATGCCGCATCTGCTTCGGATTGCGTTAATGTTCCAAGTTTTCCAATGATATTTTGGTCTATGAATTTGCTCATTAATTTCGTTCCTAGTTATTATATTTTTTATGTTTCGTATTCTGAATACATTGAATTCAATTGTTCTTCCATTCCCTGGATGAGTGCGTATACTTCTTCCATAGAATTGGTTTTTGTTTTTCGAAACAACTTCGCTTGTTCTTCATACAAGTTAGATAGTTGTTCTTCCATCGACTGAATATCTGCTGGAGTTGACTGACCTGTATCTGAATTAGAAAAAGAATTTTCTTTTTCTGAGTACAATGCCTCAACTTGAGTCACTAAATTTTTTGTCACTTCAATCAGACTGGTTACATCTTCCGCACCATTCACTTGGCTGCGGACAAGTTCGTTGATCCAGTAAATGATTGAGTTCTGCGATTTAGCTTTTTCCAAACGCAAACGTTCTTCCAGAGGATAATGTTCTTCGATTTCCCTTTTGGTAAATATCATAGTCTAACCCATTAGATTGGGGAATGTTCCAATTCCTCCAAAAAAAATAAAAAAAACTGAATCAACAAATGGGAAATAATAAAAATAAGTTCGAAGTTACCAACGAAAAATATGAGATCGCAAAACAATTGGTTCGTTTGGATGGATTTTTAGTAACAATACTAGTTGGATTTGTGATAATGATCATTTCACAATTCATAATGGGGACATTTCCTTCTCCATTTCCTATTTTAATTGGAGTCATTACTTCTATATGTACTCTAATTTTTTTCTATCTATTCTTCCAAAAAAGAAAAATCGCAAAAACATGGGCTGGCGAAAGGTTTCAAAAAGTAGATCCTGTGCTTTTACTGGCAGGTTATGGAATTGATATCCAACAGTATTCCGAATCTTTATTAGAAAATTGTTCTTCACTCCATATGCGGTTAGATGCAATCAACCAACATATCATCGATCTCAATGACAAAATTCATACTACAGGAGAAGACATAGACAGAGTGTATCAAATCGTTTCTCTACTTGCAACGGAAGAAGTAAAACTTATGGAAGCTGTTGGCAAAACATCAGAAGAAATTGATATCATGTTTGATATTGTGAATGTAGTTATTGCGGAAATCCAAAGTAGAAATGAGACTATGGAAAATTTAGTTTTTTTAAGCAAAGATGGACGAATCAAGGTAGCTGATACAAATAAAACCATTAAAAAAATCACTGAATCCTCCGGAAATATTTTGAAGTTAATTGATTTTATTAATGGAGTTTCCAAAGAAACTAACCTTCTCGCTATCAATGCAGCCATCGAAGCCACACATTCCGGATCTGAAAGTAAAGGATTTACAGTGATCGCAGATGAAATCGGCAAGTTATCATCTGTGACCGCTAACAACGCAAAACAAATCACAAAGATTTTAAAAGAAAATATTAATGATTACGATAAGGCAGAAAAATTAGGTATTGAATCTGGTAATGCATTTCAATTCATCGCTGACGAAATCCATATTGTTCACGGAACCATTGCTGAAGTCATTCAATCCATTCAGGAATTGAAATCAAGAGGTGGAGCCATTCTTTCAAAAGGAAAAACTTTGGATGCTGTTGCGGAACGTGTGAGAGATACATCTGGAGAGGTTTATGGCGAAATTGTTACCATCCATACCAGTTTGGAAGATATCCAAGGACTATCTGATACCATTCAACAGGAATGTGAGGAAATTCATAGCGCTCAACGAGAAATTTTACTTCTGACAGAAAACTTAAAGGGACAACTCAAAAATATTTCCAATCAAACAGATGAAATTTTGAGTGTAGTTTGATTTTTCCTTTTTGAAAGAATAAGAAAATGTAGACCGATCATTCCACATTTTCATTCTTGTGATTATGAGACACAGAGAAATACTTTTAGAATACAAAGTCCATCCCTTATGGCAGTTTTTAGAGCAGACCTATGGCTTTGAACAAGCATTTCGAATGTTCAAACCCTATGAAGGTGCCAACATTCAACCACAACTCGTAGACAAAAATACAATGGTAGTGTCTATGCCTCTTATTTTATCAAACACAAACTATGTGGGAACCCATTTTGGAGGTTCACTCTATTCGATGTGTGATCCATTTTTTATGTTTTTACTAATGATGAATCTTGGAAAAGATTATATGGTTTGGGACAAAGGGGCAAAAATTGATTTTGTAAAACCCGGAGAAGGTACGGTCACTGCAACCTTTCATATCCCCAATAGTGAATTTGAGGATTTAAAAGAACTCTTGAAAAAAGAGAAAAAAACCATTCGAACTTATGAAACAGAAGTAATTGGTGAAGATGGGAAAACCGTCGCCAAAATCACTAAGGATTTATATATCCGAAGATTGGTCTAAATATTAAAACTGGATTCGATTGTTTCCGTCAAAACTGGACCGGGGCAATCGAAATTCCAATCGAGACCTGGACTTAAGTCTGACAAAAGACGCACCTTTCGGACATTCTCCTGACCAAGTATAACCTTGATTAGTCTCAGAAAATAACTCTTGTTTAATGATAACCCTATCCGAGTTTAAAAAAAGAATTTCGACAACTAAACTTTTACTTTTTGTTTCTAAGACAATCCTTCCTGCTCGTGAAGGACCAAATTCAGAAAGTTTCCATTCCCAAACTTTCCCATGAAATTCATATTCATAATTAGGCGGCTTTGGAGGAATTGTCGCAGCTGATTGGTATTCTCCTAATTGGTTTTTTCTAAATTCAGAACCAATCCCCAAATCCCAAAATTTTCCAGAATAAAAAAGAGCATAATTGAGGGGAAGACCTACCGAAAGGATTAGTAACAAGGGTGAAAACCAAATTGTTTTTCGGAATTTATCAAACGAAGGAGAAAAACCAGATCCTTTTTCACCAAGTAGGATTAAATAAAAACAGAGAAATGCCCCATCAGAGTTTTGAATTTGTACACCGAAAAACAGAGGGATGATGAGTAACAAACTCTGATTCCATAACCCGCGTTCCCATAAAAAAACTCCGATATAAAACAAAAAAACAGTGGTTCCAAGTATTCCTAAATCATGGATAAGCCATAAATAAAAGTTAGGTGGAAAATCAATCATCCCGTTGGAAGTTTTGGTTCCAACCCGCAGAGGATCAAGCAAACCAAGTGGAAAAGAACCAATTCCATTCCCCAACCACAAATTGTTTTTTATACCTTCCATACAAATGGTAAGAAGTTCCGCACGAACTAAATCCATTCGTTTTAAAGCCAAATAAGGCTCCGTTTTCCAAACGGAAATTGAATCCATAGAACGTTTAGACAATTCTACCAAATCCCAATCTTTTTTTAAAAAACTAAGTCCGTATAGAATAAGGAAAAAAAACAAAGGTAGGAGGAAGTAAGAACTAATCCTTATGATTCTTTTTTTGGTAATAGAAACTATCCACAAATCCGTTGTTAAATGAATTATTCCAACGGCATTACAAATAATCCATATCACCCAAAAAGCCTTTCCCTGTTTGACTCCAAGCCAAGTCACAAAAAGAAAAGATAGAATGGCAAGAATCAAACTAAATCTTTCTTTGGATTTTCGCCAAATGCTAACGAGTTTTGAAATCCAAAGAAGGGATAGAATCGGGAAGATCCAGGAAGCTGATCCAGAGTCTTGTAAAAGTCCAGTTGTACGGCCTACTTTGACACTTTCCAAAGTTCCTTCAGAAAAAAACTCCAAACTCCAAACGAATTGGATGAACATAACAAGTAAGTTAATCCCAAAACCTATAAAAATTCCAAACCGCAATTGCTCCGACAAACTATCCTTAGATGGTGTTGGCATGGACCTTTCTTCCGAAAAAAGATATAAAACCACAAAGGCAGTGGGAACTAAAATTTTGCAAGAGAGCCCCATCGCCTCCCTAGAGGAAAGAGAAGGAAAATACAAATACTCCTGGACCCCAAGACCAGAGACCAAACCCAATCCCTGGTATTGGAAAAGACAAAGCAAAGCGAGGAAAAACAAAAAGATAATAAATCCAAAGTAAGTAGAATACCAAATGGGAAGATTGGATTTTCCGGTGGGATTTCGAATCATCCAGTCTGTAAGAATCTGTTCGGATTGTTTGGGAAGAGCGATTTCGTTTCTTCCCAGAAGGATAAGGATGATCTCTCTTGTCCAGATCCCAAGAATAGAACCTAAAAACAAACCGACCAGTTGGTAGGAACCCACCATCGGGAGTCCCGACAAATAAGGCAATCGTAAGAAAGTAAACACTCCAAGAGCCGTAAAGATTCGACCCCATTTCCGTTGGTACATTTGGGGGAAAAATCCAAAGGCAAATTGTAAGAGAAAGGAGGGATAAAAATAATTACCGGGAACCGGTTCCACATACCGATGAAGGCTCCAAAGGGAGTACGTTAGGATGGAGAAAAAGAAAAGATCAAAGAACGGTAAGGAGCGCAGCCGGTTTGGAAAACTCACGATAGAAAGAGTTTAGAGTAAGGCACGGCAAAGCAAATGCAAATTTATAAGATCAGGGAGAATTCGGAAGATCTTTTAGGAAAAGGACGAAGGGATTTCTCTTAATCGAGAGAATCCACATCCATTCCGGTGACTGGATAAGCAGATAAAGAGTCCATACGGTATCCACCAGCACGGTTGCGGCTCTTCGCCATTTGTTCTGCAAATTCCACAGTAAATCTTGTCCACGGGATTGCCTTGAGTCTTGCGATTGGAATTTTTTTCTTAGTCCCTTCGCAGATCCCGTAGGTTCCGTTTTCAATCTTTTCTAACGCAAGTTCGATCTCGCGTAAAGTTTCAATTTCGTTTTCAGTCAAAACAGAAGTTAAGGCCTCTGAATTGAGTTCGGATGCGATGTCCGCAATATCCCCCATCTCCTTCAATCCAGATGGAGAGCTAGTGTCTTCCCATTGGTTGAGTTTGATTAAGAGGGACTCTTTTTTCTCTTGAAGGAGCTCACGCACCTCTTCAATGAACTTTTTGTCCACTCCCTTCTCGGATGAAGATTTTGCAGCTGGTTTCGGCATCTTATTCCTTAGACTTTGGTTTCCTTGTGATCTGTATGGGATTTGCAAAATTTGCAATATTTTTTAGTCACAAGTTTTTCCGACTTTGTCTTCTTGTTTTTAGTCTGGAAGTAATTTGACCGCCCAGGGATCGCACATGGGACACAGGTTAGTTTTATGATTTCTCTCATAATTTATGCCATGACGTACCGACCCCATATATAGTCAATCGACAATAGCAGGTTTTTTCGGTTCCCTTCTGAAATAGGTCGCAAATAAACTCCCAAGAAGGGAGTGGGTCAAACTCGATAAAGCACTAGGAATTGCCGTGTTCGGATCGAGAAAATGTGTCCTTGCTAACACTGCCCCAAGCCCTGAATTCTGCATCCCCACCTCGATCGAAATGGTTTTTGCCGTTTTTGCATCTTTTGTCAGATACCAACTAAAAATTCCACCGAGTCCAAACCCACCTAGATGCAAAAGGATGACTGCAAAGAAGATTCGGAAGTCGGAGTTTAGGATGGTATCTTTTCCACTGGCAATGATCGAAGCTACAATCATTGCAATTAAGAGTACAGAAAGTACGGGAAAAAAATCTTGGATCTCTTTTGTGAGTTTTGGGAAAATTGATTTTAAAAATAATCCTAAACCAACAGGAACTAAAATCACTTGGAATGTCGTTAACACAAGACCCCATCTGTCAATTTCCAACCGACTGCCAATCAACACTGCGATGAGAAATGGTGTCATCATGATCCCAAGGATCGTGGAGACAGAGGTTAGGGTAACACTTAGAGGAACATCTGCTTTGGATAAAAACGTAATTACATTGGACGCGGTTCCTCCCGGGCAACAAGAGACAAGGATGAGTCCTACAGCAAAGGATTCTGGGAGTTGGAACATATACCCAAGCGAAAACCCGAGTATTGGCATAATCGTATATTGCAATACAGTTCCAATGAGAATTGGTTTTGGTTGTTTTAAGATTCTGATAAAATCTTCTGCTTCGAGTGTGAGTCCCATCCCAAGCATAATCGCACCGAGGCTATAGGTGATCCAAGGGCCTTTGAACCAAATGATTTTTTCAGGAAATACAAATCCAATGGCAGAAATGAAAAGAAGGACAGCTGGGAAAGCAGTGACAATCAGTTTAGAAATTTTAGTGATCATTTTGAAATCAAATTAACCTTTCACCTAACTTTGACTTAGGTATTCTTTTAAGGTTTCTTTCACTCGGGCCACATGTTCTTCTTCAATCGCAATATGAGGAGCCATTCGGAGTCGGCCCAGTCGCACCGCAGCCGTAATTTTCCTTTGTTTTAAAAAGGCTTGGATGGCTTCTGGTTGGAACTTGGATGGATTTTTATGACCTGTGATGGCAATGATTCCCGTTTTCACATTTGGAAAAGCATCTGATTCTAAAGTAAAACCTAACTCATGAAGAGCGTCCTTAAACATCCCCGCCACTTCATAAATCCGCTCCCTCACCCGAGAAAAACCAAGGGTGGACAACATTTTTAAAGATGCATAAAAATAAATCCAATCATTGAAGTTAATTGTACTTTGTTCAAATTGGTCAGCAGCTGGTTTCCATTCATCCCGATAGGGAAAATAACTGGAATCGTTCACCACGCTGGCCTGGCCTTTGAAAATCAGTTGGAAACCTTTGGATTCCTCTTTTGATAAATACACCACTCCGAGTCCCAGAGGTCCAAGTAACCACTTCCAGGCGGCAAAAGCACAGAAAGCCACTTTCAGTTTCCCAAAATCGAGTGGGATATGACCTACAGCTTGGCTACCATCAATCACAAGTTTCGTGTGATGAGTTTCACAAAGTTTAGAAACAACATCCATATCAAAAACCACTCCCGTACACCAATGAACAGGTGATAGGCTAAGGATAGATACGTCTCCCTTTTCTAATTCGTTTTTGAGGTTGAGAAGAAATTCATCAGGGGTTTTTCCCACAGGTATAAATTCTAAACCCACTCCCTTTTCTTTCCAATGTTCCCAAGGATATACATTACTCGGATATTCGTTTTCTAAAACAAGAATCCGTTTTCCTTTTGGAATTTGGATGCTATGGGAATAAAGATTCATCCCCTCACTTGTGTTATGTACGATTCCTATCTCGGATGGATCACAATGCAAAATTTCTGCGATGTAACCACGGATGGCGGCTTTGATCGTTGGTTCGGCAAAACTGGGGGCAAAGATACCAAACCTTGCATATTCTTGAAAGTAGAGATTCATCATCTGGGTGGCGTAGGTGGAAACAGGTGTGGTCCCACAATAATTCAACCAAACGGAATCATTCTGTACGGGGAAATACAGGGAGATCCCTTTCCAAGAATGAAAAGGGGGAAAGGAAGGAAGTTCAGTGTGATTAGGAGACATTCAAAAATAGAAATATCTGAAGCGACAGAAGAGAAAAGTAAAAAAAAATGGGACCGTGCTCTCATCTCGAATTTACCTCTCACGTTCGGCCTTTAGCCATAATATCGCCTTATTTCGCAAACTGATTGGGCCAAAAACCAAGTTTACTGCCATCATCAAATCCAATGCCTATGGACATGGGCTCCTTGCCACAGCCTCCATCGCACTCGATGCGGGTGCCGACTATTTGGGGGTCAACTCTTTAGAAGAAGCTTTGTCCATTCGACGTGTATTCACCAAAGCCACCATCCTCATTATGGGAAGTATTCCCGATCTAAAAGAAAGAAAAGAATCTTTGGCAGATGAAAACTTTTGGGTGATGGTCTCTCGTATCGAAGAAATCGAAATTTTATCCAAACTTTCCCCCACTCCCAAAATCCATTTGAAAGTGGATACGGGAATGTCTCGTTTAGGAATCCCAACAAACACTGCTGAAGTTTTAGCCAAAGAAATTTTTGAAAAAAAACTCCCTCTTTCGGGAATCGCCACTCACTTTGCCAGCACAGAAGATTTTACAGAACATAGTTATTCTATGTTACAACTCAGTAGATTTCAAGAAACCATCGATACATTCGCTAAACACGGGTTTATCGACCTAATTTGCCATTGTGCCTCTTCTGCCTCTGCCATGTTATTTTCCGAAGCAAGGATGGACTTGGTTCGTGTGGGAATTTCTCTTTATGGACTTTGGCCAAGTTTAGAGACAAAACTATCTTTATCTCTTATGAAAAAAGATGTGGGGATGTTAAAACCCGCACTCAGTTGGAAAACCCAGATCCAACACATACAAAACCTAAACCAAGGTACATTTATTGGGTACGGGTCCACTTATAAAACCACACACGATACGAAATTGGCAGTTGTTCCCGTCGGATACTATGAGGGACTCGACAGAAAACTTTCCAATCACGGGTATATGCTCGTTCGAGGAGAACGGGCTAAAATTTTAGGAAGAATTTGTATGAATATGACCATGCTTGATATCACTCATATCCCAGATGCAAAACTAGGTGATGATGTGGTGATTCTGGGTAAGTCAGGAAACGAGATAATTTCCGCAGATGATCATGCAGCTTGGACAGGAACCATCAACTACGAAGTGGTCACAAGAATTTTGGGATCATTCCCTCGTATCATTGAAGACTAGAGGATTTTATGTCAGAAAGACAAATTTATAATTGGAAAAATCATCGACTCACTTATGTGAAACACAAGTCTCTCAATCCCAAAGCCAAAGAAACAATTGTTCTCATCGGTGGTTGGTGTTCGGCAGCTGGGTATTGGGGCCTCAACATTCCTTTTTTTCGTCAGTTTGGAGATGTCATCGAACTAGACTTAGTTGGACATTATCCAGCTGAAATTTTTGATCAAAAAAAAGGACTCACCCTCCAAGACTTTTTAGAAACGCAAGCCCAAGGAATTTGGGCCTCAGCCGGAGAAAAAGACATCACCCTTGTGGGCCATTCGACAGGTGGGATGGCAGTCCTTGCAATCGCTTCTTTATTTCCGCAAAGGATCAAACAAGTCATTTCAATCGCACCTTATGTCCATGGACCTGTCCCTGGGGTTTTGAAAATTGGTGTGGTGGGCCTTCGTGCAAACTTAGGGAGTTTTTTTGACTTTGGATTTAAAATCGGGAAATCACTACCGAAAGCTCTACAAATTGGATTTTCCTACGGAGTGTATGATTCTTCTGCCTTTCATGCCCGTGAAGATATCAAACAATTCCTCAAAGACTATAACCCACAATTCGAATGTTTGAACCCAAGACAAATTCTAATGATCCTAGAGATGTTAGATAGAACCGACATTCGACCCATTGTTTTTGGGAACCAAGTCCCCACGCTGATTATGCGTGGAGAAGAAGATCCCATCATACCTGGAAAGGATGTGATGGAACTCGAAAGGACTACCCCTCATGTCAAAGCAGTTTTATTTTCAGAATGCGGACATTTTGTACATATGGAAAAACAAAAGGCTGCTGAAAAAGTGATGAAAGACTTTCTTCTAATGAAAAAATCTTCTTCTACAAAGAAGTCTTTTTTCTAAAATAGACGATGATTTAGGCTCGGTAATTGGTTTCGAATATCGCTTAACTTTTGTAAGTCGATTTCGGCGATAGCAAATCCTTCTTCTTTGTCTATTTCATCTAAAATTTCTCCCCAAGGGGAAATGATGAGCGAATGTCCAAAGGTTTTACGATTCCCATGCGGGTCATGAATTCCTGTTTGTCCAGGTGCCAAAACATACATAAAATTTTCAATTGCACGTGCGCGAAGGAGAACATGCCAATGGGCTTCTCCGGTAGGAACTGTGAAAGCTGCCGGCAAAAAACAAAGCTCTACTCCTTTCTCAGAAAGACTACGAAAGAGTTCCGGGAAACGAATGTCGTAACAAATGGCAGAAGAAATTTTTCCGTACTCGGTTTGGATGACATCAGGAACCTTGCCTCCACTCTCTGTAGAATTTGACTCACTGTAATTGAATCCATCGCCCACCACTGCATTGAATAAATGTGCCTTATGATACCGAAAGATTTCCTTTCCTTCTGGACTTGTGATGACAGCAGTGTTGTAAACCTTTCCTGTTGGCGCCTTAGTAGGAAAACCACCTCCAAGAAGAAAGATTCCCAGGTCTTTTGCTGTTTCTTGCAAAAAGGCATTTGTCTCTTCTTCAATTTGCCCAAGGAGATTTTTTTTCTCTGACTCACTTCCCATAAAGGAAAAATTTTCGGGAAGGCCTATGACTTTGGCACCAGCACTTGCCGCCTCTTCCACAAGTTGCCTACACTTAGTTAGGTTATTTGAGATTCTTGCTGTACTTGTGACTTGCACTGCGGCGGCTTTAAATTTCATTATCATAAATGAGGACTTTTATGAACCACCATTCCGAAAAAATCAATCATATCTTGGAAGCTCTTCCCTATTTGATCAAATATTCTGGTAAAACCATTGTCATCAAGTATGGCGGGGCTGCCATGGTGGAAGAAGAATTAAAAGCGTCTTTTGCTGAAGATATTGTACTCCTCAAATATTTAGGGATCAATCCTGTCGTGGTTCATGGTGGTGGACCTGAAATCAATGCTCTAATCAAGTCACTCAACCTAAATACCCAGTTCATTCGTGGGCATAGGGTTACTGATGAAGCCACGATGGAAGTGGTGGAGATGGTTCTTACTGGAAAAGTGAACAAACAAATAGTATCTCTCATCCAAGAAAAGGGTGGAAAACCCGTTGGGCTCTCTGGAAAAGATGGTGGGCTTGCAGTTGCGGAAAAATATCTGATGGAAGTGGAAGGGGAAGACGGTAAGGTTCAAAAAGTGGATTTAGGCCTTGTGGGAGAAGTGACAGAAGTAGATCCCAATATTTTACTCACCTTACAACGTGAAGGTTTTATCCCGATCATCTCACCGGTCGCCATGTCCAAAGAAGGACAAACTTTAAATATCAATGCAGATACAATGGCTGGTGCCATTGCCGAAGCCCTTCATGCGGATAAACTCATTTTACTCACCGACACTCCTGGTATCCTCATTAACGACCAACTGGTAACGGGTCTCAAAAAAGGGGATATTCACGGGTATATAAAAACTGGACAGATCTCTGGTGGCATGATACCAAAAGTAGAATGTTGTTTGCGAGCCATTGACTCTGGAGTCAAAAGAGCCCACATCATTGACGGTCGAGTACCACATTCCGTCTTAATTGAAATTTTAACCAACCAAGGGATTGGAAGTTTGATCGAACAAGGATAGATTCGGATGCCTACAAAATTACTGACATTAAGTCTGATTTCAGACATAACCAGCCGCATCAATTCTCAGGAAGATTTAAATACACTTCTCGGAGAGATAATGGGGATCACTCGTGACGTTCTCCAAACCGAAGGTTCTTCCCTACTCTTATATGATAAAGAAAATGATCAGTTGGTTTTTAATACAACCAGTGGCTTAAAAGAAGAATCTCTTGCCCACCTAACTGTTCCTAGAGGGAAAGGAATTGCAGGAATGGTTTTGGAAACCCTCAAACCAGAAATAGTCAACGATGCTGCTAATGACCCTAGGATATTCAAAGCCATTGACCAAAAAGTAGGTTATGTTACTAGAAATTTACTTTGTGTTCCTATGATTGCGCAAGGAGAAGTACAAGGTGTACTCGAAGCAGTAAATTCTCTCGACAATCGTGATTTTAATCATACCGATATTAAAATTTTAAAGTATCTTTCGAACTTAGCAGCGATTGCTGTTAAAAATCGGCTACTGATTGATAGCCTCAATTTACGAGCAAACGAACTGAATGGTTTGTTCCAAATTTCCCAAGCACTTGCCAATATCCAAAGTTCAGATGAATTTATGGATCTTGCAGTCAAAACCATTTCCGAAGTTTTGCAGGTAGACCGAGTATCCCTTCACTTTGAAAAGATCGAAAAAAAAGGACTTCCCCGAACCAAATCCAAAGGCTTTTCCGATCAAATTCATGACGAAGATGTAGAAGTTTTATTATTTGCTGATAAAGCCGATTGGATGTTCAAAGGGTATAAAATCATTACAGCAAATTCTCCACAAGGAATCCAACTTACTCACAAAGGTTTATTCCAACATAGTATGATCCTATTCCCTATCTTAAAAAACAAAGAATGGTTAGGTTCTCTTGTTGTTTCTGACAAAACATCTCGTACTCGGTTCGATGAGATGGACATTCGAATTTTAAGAACACTTACCAACCAAGTAGGCGAAGCTTACACTGCCTTACAAGTTAAGATACAAAGTGAACGCTTGAAAAACATCGACCGTGATATGCAAGTGGCGGCAATGATCCAAAAACATTCGCTCCCCATCATCCCAAAACAATATTCATTATTAGAATTTGATACCTACTACCAAGCTTCAAGAGAAATTGGGGGAGACTTCTATGATATGGTGGTTCACGGAAAAGATGAAGTTTCTGTAATCATTGCCGATGTGTCTGGGAAAGGAACACCAGCTGCCCTTTTTATGGAATTTTCTAAAACGGTCTTACAACAAGAAGTTTCGAAGACTAGCTCCACAAGTGAAGCTCTCTTCAATGCCAATCAAATCTTACAAGACAAATCTGGTTTCTTAATGTTTGTCACAGCGATGCTTGTGCGAATCAATATGACAAAAAAAGAATTAACTTATTCTTCTGCTGGTCATAATTTACAAATCATCTATCGTAAAAAACACCATAAAATCCAGCATCTTTCTGGCAAAGGTCAACCAATGGGAATTGGAAATTGTGAGTTTTCTGAACATACAGTAAGTTATTTACCAGGTGATTTGCTTGTGCTTTACACAGATGGTGTCACAGAAGCCATGAATATGAAAGAAGAACTTTTTTCAGAAGAGAGGCTAGAATCGGTGATCTTATCTCATATCAACGATCCTCCAGAAGTGATCAGACAAGCTATTTTACAGAAAGTCAGTGAATTTGTGGGAGAAGCAGAGCCGCACGATGACCTTTCTCTCTTTATTATTCGTCTAAACTAATAGTAAAGGAGTTTTTATGAAACGCATTTTATATGCAATGGCAGTGACCTTACGACTGGATAAACTGCACAAAGCCATGTTAGATGCTGTCATCGAAACACGTGTCAAAAACGCATTACAAACATCTGACAAACTTCGAAAGGAACAAGACCGTTTGCGAGAAAAAGAATTTCGCAAACAAATGGAAGATTTACAAAACAATCACAACAGTAGTTTTGAAAATTATAAACTAGAAACTGAAAATTTAATTCGAATATTCAAAAACCAGATCCTTGTGGAAAAAAAAGAAGTTCTGAAAGAACGGGAAGTGGTGCGCGAAATGCAACGCCAAGCCATGATCCGCGAAAACAGATTCCAACATTATATTCTACGATTTAAAGAAATTCTCTTTGTAAACAAAAAGGTTGTGGAATCCATTCAAAGTCTGGTCAAAGTAGAATCAAACATCGAAGACCTGTTATACGAAATTGACAATTACGATGAAAGTAAATTCATCAAAAAACCAGAAATGATTTTGGATACGGAATTCTTAAAAGAACTCCATAAAAAAGAAGAAGAGATCCGGGACAATATTCTCAAGTTCCAGAAAAAAGTAGAAAATAGCTGAAGTTTCCTCTTCAGCTATTTTTTCCCATTACACAAACTCGGCCAAAATACGATTCTTTTGCCCAATCTCTTTTTGTTTCCAAAGAAAATAGATGGCTGGGTAAACCAGAAGTTCCAATACAAAACTTGTGACAAGCCCTCCAACCATCGGAGCAGCAATCCGTTTCATTAGATCAGAACCTGATCCCGTTGCCCACATAATTGGCAATAACCCAATGAAACCTGAAAGAACCGTCATCATCTTGGGTCGAATTCTGTGCACTGCCCCCTCAATGATCGCTAGTTTTAGTTCAGATATATTCATATCCGGATTTTGGATTTTATGTTTCTCAAAGGAAAGATCTAGGTACATCAACATAAAAACCCCTGTTTCCGCATCTAACCCTAGTAGTGCGATAATTCCCACCCAAACGGCAACAGAAATTTGGTAATCCAAAACAAATAACAACCAAAAGGCGCCGATCATAGAAAATGGAACTGCAGTTAATACAATTGCCGTTTTCATCATGGATTTGGTATTCATGTACAAAAGAAAGAAAATCAAAACGAGTGTAATGGGAACCACAATCATCATCCTATTTCGTACACGAACGATATTTTCATACTGTCCGCTCCACTCTAAAAATACACCTTTAGGAAGATCCACTTCAGAATCTACGATTGACTTCAACCGATCCACAAATCCAAGTAAATCACTGTCCGTTGTATCTACATAAACATACCCGGTTAAAAATCCATTCTCATCTCGGATCATAGTAGGTCCTACGTTGTATTCAAGAGTTGCCAAATAACTCAAAGGAATATGACCTCGATTTGAAATCGGAATCAAAACTTTTGAAATCATTTCCAAACTATCACGGTATTCTCTGGGATAACGGATTTGAATGGAATACCTTTCCCTTTTCTCAATTGTTGTGGAGATTGTCTCTCCACCCAAAGCAGAAAGGATTGTCTTTTGGATGTCTTCAATGGTTAAGCCATACTTGGCAGCGAGCTCCCTCCTAATTTTAATATCGATATAATATCCGCCGGATGTTCTCTCTGCAAATATGGAGCGAACATTTTTTTCTTTTTTTAGAACGGTTTCTATGTTGATTCCAACTTCTTGGATTTTTTCAAGATTTTCACCTAACACTTTTATGCCGATCGGCGTTCGAATCCCCGTAGACAACATATCAATCCGAGCACGAATTGGTTGCGTCCATGCATTAGAAAATCCAGGAATTTCCATTTGTTCATTCATTTGTTTCACAAGGTCTTCTTTGGTAAATCCATCCCTCCAATCTTTTTTTGGCTTGAGAGTGACTATGATCTCAAACATTGAGATTGGAGATGGATCAGTGGAAGTATCTGCTCTTCCAGCTTTTCCATAAACCGATTCCACCTCAGGAAAACTTGCCAACTTCTGATCCATGATTTTTAATACTCGCTCGGCTTCGCCAATGCTAATCCCAGGAAGAGTTGTTGGCATATATAAAATAGAACCTTCATTCAATGGTGGCAAAAACTCTGTCCCTAACTTAAAATAAATGGGAACAGTAAAGAGAAATAACAATACCGCAGTGACGATTGTTTTTTTGGGATGAGTCAAAAACCAATTTCACTACAGGTTCATATATTGCATACAAACGTTTGCTAATCGGATGGTTTTTCTCTGAATAGTATTTGCCTACAAAGATACTTGTGAGTATGGAATTGAGAACAGGTGTAAATTTAGAAAATGGATCCATACGAGTGAACAACATACGAAATGCAGGATCAACTGTAATGGCAAGGATTGCAGCAATCGCCATGGTAAGGTTCTTTGAAATTGCTAGCGGTCTAAATAATTTCCCTTCTTGGTCAACCAGTGTAAAAATTGGGAAAAAAGCAACAGCGATGATGAGTAAAGAAAAGAAAACAGAAGGTCCCACTTCTAGGAGTGCTTCGAGTCGAATTGCATGGAAGTCACCTACTCGACCCGATGTTTCCCATTCTTCCAATTTTTTATAAGCGTTTTCCACCTCTACGATGGCTCCGTCCACAAGTACACCAATCGATAAGGCAATCCCTGCAAGGGACATTAAATTAGAACCAATGTCAGCCAAATACATAGGTAAAAAAGAAAGGATCACTGCAATTGGGATTGTAAGGATCGGAACAATCGCAGAAGGGATATGCCACAAAAAAATCAAAATGATGATGGAAACAACAATGATTTCTTCTGTTAACTTTTCTTTCAATACACGAATCGTTTCGTTAATGAGGATGGAACGATCGTATACCGGTTTGATTTTTAAACCTTTGGGTAAGGAAGTTTCCATGGATTTGATTTTATCTTGTACCGATTCAATCACTCGTAAGGCATTTTCCCCATGCCTCATGATGACGATACCAGAGACTTGATCCCCTTCACCATTCCAATCCCCAACACCTCTCCTTAAGTCGGGACCATCTACGATAGTGGCAACTTGCGATAAATAAACAGGAGTTCCAATTGAATTTGCACCTAACGATATTTGTTCGATATCTTCTTTGGATTGAACATATCCTCTAACACGGATCATATATTCGGCACCACCAATTTCGAGTAACCTGGCTCCAATGTCATCGTTTGATTTACGAACCGTATCAATGACTCGATCCATATCGATTCCAAAAATTTGTAATTTTAATGGGTCAATTTGGATTTGGTATTGTTTCTTAAATCCACCCACAGTGGCAACTTCCGCCACACCTGGAATCGAATTCAGTAAATACTTTAATTTAAAATCTTGAAATGAACGAATTTCAGCCAAATCCATCTGTTTTGTTTCATCTACTAATACATATTGATAGATCCAACCAACACCTGTGGCATCTGGCCCCAAACTTAAGTTTACACCCGCTGGCAGATTATTTTGTAATTGGGAAATGTATTCATTCACTCGAGAACGTGCCCAATACAAATCCGTTCCATCTTCAAAAATCACATATACAAAGGAAAACCCAAAGTCAGAAAACCCTCGAATCGCTTTTACCTTGGGAGCACCAAGTAACGATCTGACAATTGGATAAGTTACTTGGTCTTCAATAATATCTGGACTCCTATCCCATTTGGAATAGATAATCACCTGAGTATCAGACATATCTGGCAATGCATCCAAAGGAATATTTTTAATGGCAAAAATTGAGATTAATACAAAAAATAAAGTTGTAATAATAACCAAATACCGATTGTTAGCTGAAAATTTAATGATTGTGCTGATCATTTTTATCTCCACCTAACTTTAATTTTGATTCCGAATCTAAAAGAAAACTTGCTTTGGATACAATTTCATCATTTTCTTCCAGACCTTCAATCACCTCTACCCATTCAGTGGAGGAAAACCCAAGTTTTATTTTCTTTGGAATATAATGATTTGTATCGGTTTTTTTATAAACTAAATCTGATTTTCCCGTTGGGAGAATGGATTCTTTTGGTATTCTCAATACATTACTTTTTTCAATTTCATAGGTACCTTGTACATACATCTGAGGTTTAAACAATTCCAGAGGATCTTTCACCTCACACCAAACAGACAAAGTTCTTGTGTCTTGATTGATCAAATTTCCCATCGCCACAATTTTTGCCTTGGGAAGAGCATTCGTTTCTGTGAGGTTCACTAAATCAATGAACTTCCCTACTTTTAAGTATGAAAGATCATTCTCATACACCTGGAAAACCAATAGGGCATATTGATTGGATCTTCCAGTCAAAAAAAGGTTTGAGTTTTTAGAAAGAGTGTATTGGATCTGCTTCTCACTTAATCCCAACTTGGTGAACCTCAAACGAATACCGGCACGAATTTCTTTCCCCCATTCATTCTCCGAACCAATGGATTTATATTCATTAGCTGTTGAAAAAATCTCAGGGTCATAAGCAACTTGTCCACTGAGATTAATTGTTTTATTGATTGTTCCCTTCGAAACTTGAATCGTATCTAAGTTAAGAATTGATTGTTTATTCTCTGATAACTTAAGATCAGGTTCTTTTTGTAGAGAACGATTTTTGTGTTCAGATTCAAGTAGTGGATCTTCCTTTTTCACCAGTTGCATTCCACATATCGGACATTCTCCTGGGTGATCCATTTCGATCTGAGGATGCATCGGACAAGTATAAATATCTTTATGATTATGAACAGTTTCACCGCACGAAACCAAGAATAACGACACAATAAAGATAGGGAAAAGTATTTTTTTAATCCTCATGATTTTCTCCTTCTGGTAATAAGTGATTTGTTAGTTGCAGTAACTTCAAAACAGATGACCAACGTTTGAATTGAATTTGATGTACTTGCGATTGCATTTCTAATGATTCGACAATAAAATCGTAACTCTCTCCTAATACGCTCTCTCCCTTAGCATATGATGAAAGTGATGTTTTTATGTTCTTTTGGAAGGATGGCAAAAGATTGTTCTTAAAATGATCGAATCTTTGTTTATTCCCTAACCATGCTTCGATTGTTGCTTGGTATTCTGACTTAAGTCGAATTTGTTCCTTTTCTTTTTCTCTTTGTAATCTTGTGATTCTGATCGCATTTGATTGGTTTAATTCATCTACTTTTGATAAAGACCAAACAGGAACACGAATTGTGACACCTGCACTCCAGAGGTCACCAGCAAACTCAGGATTATCCATGATGCTTAAGTTCAAAGGGCCACTATCAAGCAAGAAGGGTTTACGTCTCCGTTGCATATAACTCACAAAAATTTCAAAATCAGGGAAATGCAAAATCTCATCCTTTTTGGATTCAATCATCGCTTTTGTCTGGTTCAATTCAGCAAATTGTATGAGTGGAATCTTCGATAGCGAATCCCTAGACAATTCTTGTTCAATATTACTTTCTTTCTTTTTCAAATAACCAATAATCTCTTCTTCAGTAATTAAATTGGCACCAATATCATTCGCATAAAACTCGAGGGATTGTTTATATTCTTTCAATGTTATCGTTTTCTCAATCACTCGGTCTTTCATTCTTTCGATTTGATTTTTTGTTTTGATTATGTTTGATAACTTAAATTGTTCTGAAACATATTGAGAAGATTCTAATTTGACTTTTGTATTCAGTTGTTTTTCAATGCTAAGTAGGTCGTTTAATTCCCTTTCCATTGCAGCAATTGATAAAACCAATTCAAAATAAGATCGTAAAAATTCATTTTGGACCCAAACTCCGCTCCAATAATCCAACTCCGAATCCGTTTTCAAAATTTGTTTTTCTAGATTTAATTTACCAGGAAAAGGAATTTCTTGTGATATAGAATATTCTTTTCCCGTCATACTGGGTGTATCAGGCCTTGCTCGATCGGTATCAAATCCAGATCGATAAGGATAGGATCGATATGCAAATCCAAATTTGGGATCAGGGTAAACATCCGCATGTTTGGATCGAAATTCTTTCTCTTTAGCTTCCAAAAATTTCAAAGATACTTCTGGATGTTTTTTTAATAATTCGTTTATTTTACTATCAACATTGTCTGGACTACCTGAATACACCTCAGTACTGAACAAACAATAAATCATAAATATAGAATATTTTAATATATTTAAATAATAATTCCTCATAGAATGACCTCCAATTTTTATTTAAAAAAAATTGAATCGGTTTATATGAGGAGTTTTATAGTTTTTTGTAGAAAAAAGGGATTGTTTTGAGAAATATAGTAGTTTTTATGATTCGTTTGGAATACTAATTTGGTAATTGGTAATTCCAAATACAAAGGCAAATAAATTTTCTGAATGGAGATTCGAACTAATTTGGAAAACTCTATTTGAAAGCTAGAATCTTCCGATTTGGAAACTTCGTTACACTGGCATGAATTTCCATTTGTGGAATTTTCAGGATCCTCAGCTCCCTTCGATTCCGCATGGCAAGGCATCGCAAAATCTTGAAAAGCTGCGGATTCGCTGTTTCCAGGTAATACGCCTAACTTTGGACAATGGAAAAATCCCGCCGTACAAACCAAAACAAAGGCAAATGAAGTCAATACGCTGGCACTGACGATTTTCTGTTCCTTATTTTGGTTACGATCCATACGAACTCTCTACCAATTAGACGAAACCCCGATTCCAATGAAAGGGAAAAATCAAAATCATTTTCAGCTTTTTGCTTTCATCGAATTAGGTTGACCCGTCGAAGCAAGAAGCGCCCTCCATAGAGTACTCCTCTCTGGTCGTAATACCTTTCTCTCCGCAATGGCAAGGGAGATCGGCATAACCGTAAATACATTGTTCCAAATCCCTACTACACAACCTGTCCTACCAGCAAAAGCTGCATGGACCGCATTTTGTGCGAGGAACCCACAAAATACTGAATCTTCAGCATTGGCAGGAACAGAACGAATGATATAACTGGGATCGATGTATTTTAAGTTCAGTCCAACTCCTTCTTTTTTAAAATACTCTGTGATTTTATCTTTGATAAAAATACCAATGTCCGCCAACTTCTTGTTACCTGATAAATCCTTTTCCCCTTTGTCTTCAAAAAACTTTTGCCCGGCACCTTCTGCCAAAATCACAACGGCATGACCTCGTTTTTGGACTCGTTCCTTCAAAACGGTAAGAAAGGCACCATCTCCTTCTAAATCAAAATCAAGTTCTGGAATGAGGACAAAGTTAACATTTTTAGAAGCCAGTGCAGAATTGACGGCGATAAATCCAGAATGGCGGCCCATCAGTTTCACGAGACCAATCCCATTGGGTGCGCCTTTGGCCTCTTCATGTGCACAATTGACTGCCTCTACCGCCTTACTAAAAGCAGTCGAGAATCCAAAGGTTTTTTGGACATAGTTAATATCGTTATCAATGGTTTTCGGGATCCCCACAATGGAAATGTCTTCCTTTCGTTTCCGAACTTCCTCTTGGATGGCCTGGGCCCCACGTAAGGTCCCGTCTCCACCGATACAAAATAACATCTTCACCCCATAGAGGAATAAAGTATCCACCATATCTCCAATATTTTGGTTCCCTCGAGAAGATCCCAAAATGGAACCACCAAAGTTCATGATATGGGCCACTTTGTCTGGAGTAAGTTCCACCGGTCTATGTCCAAATTTTTTCACAAGACCCTCGTAACCGAAAGGGAATCCTAGAATACGGGGCACTTTGTACCGGTAATGCAATTCCATCACAAGAGCACGAATGACATCGTTGATCCCAGGGCAAAGCCCCCCACATGTGACAATGCCTGCTGTGACTTCTTCTGGACGAAAGTAGATCTTTTCTTTAGGTCCAGCTTGTTCAAAGAATACAGGGCTTGTATCTACGGTTTTTTTTGCATCATCGGGGCCGGAAAATATCGTTTGGAAAAGAACGACGGAGTTGTCTTCCGTCCAGTAATCATACCCTGCTGGATTTGGAATGGTGCAGGGACCAAATTGTTCAACCTTGGTATCATTTTCATTCATTGATCAAACTTATAACAAAAAAAGAGAGAGAAGAAAGCAAATTTCATTGCCAAACTAAGGAAAAGCAGGCATAAATGCTTTTAGATGCTTAAAAAGATAGTACTACCAACCATTCTCGTTAGTATGACGAGCCTTACTATTTTTGCACAAGGTTTACCGTTCTTTTCTAGTTATTCGTTTTCAGACCCAAGAGCCGCATTGTTCCAAGTTGGAGGATCACGTAACGGTAATTTGGCGATTCTAATTCCATTTCGTTTCCCTAAGGAACTGGAACTTGGTTATGATGGAAAACTTCCCAAATCAGATGATCCCATGGCGGGCATTCAAATTTTTTCTTCCGTTATTCCTTTCTCCACAATCAATCCTTACCGCAATCCAGAAGGTAACTATGATGTCAGGCCAGAGAGAATGAACTCGGCCCTGCTTTCTTACCAGCCCAACGTAACTTATGTGTATTATCGCAATGGATTTACTTTTGATTTAGGGCTCAGTATGGGAATGTCGATGAACCAAGGAGCTTCCGGATATGTAGATGTTGCCGAGTCAAAGGTTCGAATCAAATACAGACTCAATCGGAACTTATTTTCATTTATCAAAAACTCTCGTTGGGAACTTTTTCTACAACTTTCGGAACTTCACCGTTTTGATAACGATATCAATAGTCGTCTCAATACATCCATTCGTGCCCAAGAACCTTCGAGAACTAATTTTGTAGGAAGACAAGTCTACATAACGCCAGGGATTAGTATTTCCAATAGCAACTTAACCTTTGAAGGGATGGTGCGGGTTCCCATCAACGCAAGGGAAGCGGGTCGCACTTTGGATGAACTTTGGGCTCCTGAGATTCAAGGGAATTTAGGTCTCAAATACTATATGCCAGTGGCACCATCCTCCCATTCTAACTAATCAGTCCTTCGTTAACTTCCATTCAAAGGTCGCCAAACTTACGACCACAATCATTTCCAGAACAAAATAAATTTCACATATCACTGTGGTTTGTTCTAAATTCAAAACTAAATAAACCATTGTAATCAAACAGTACAAAAAGTTTGCAATCGCAATCACACGTAAATAAAACTTCCACTGAAATGGATTTGCAAAACAACATAACAAAGAATAAACGGCATAAACAAAAGGTAGAATTGCTAGAATGGAAAGGACCTTTTTTGGCATCCCAAGCGAATCAATAAATAGTGGTAAAACGAGAGATAACAAAACACCGGAGAGAATCGCACCCAGGCCATCGATTAAAAAAATGTATTTAGGATTGTTTTTTAAAAACAGAATTTGATTTTTCATCGGTAAATTTTTCCTTTTTCCATATGGCACATCGCATTTTAGCGATTCAACCAATCTGTATGTTTTTTCACTTAAATATACCCCTTAAATAGGTTTCGAGAGGAATCCGAATTGGCATCAAATACATATTGAAATGATTTTTAGAGCAATAATCGATCACTTCTTTTGCAAATTGTACATTCCAATCCATCGTCAGTTGGAAATCCCTTGGGAAATAAGCACGATTCCTGGATTCCCAATAACTTTGCGATTTTTCATTGGTCACTGGACTAATTCCAATATAAACTTCCTTTCCTCGAAGTTTTTCAGTAAAAATATGAATCAAACGTAAATCAAAAAATGGCTGAGTTAAAAAACCATCAGCTCCCGCATCTATTTTCATTTCGATATAATCAAATTCATCTTTAATCCCACTGCGGTATTGATCAACAGCAGCGTAGACTTTTAGCGAACTCATTTCTTTTTTTAATTTTTTGATCAGTTTAATCGAAGTTGTCGGGTAAACTTTTTGAGACATATCTGTCGGTGGATCTCCCTTGATGACCACAACGGAAGATATGCTGTTTTTTTGAAGAAATTCAATGATATGACCACAATGATCTAAATCAAAGTCAATTGCTCTTAAGTGCGGAATAACATTTGGAAAAACATTTTGAATTTTCGATGCAGCAACCCAACTTCTAGTCTCAAATCTTAGTAAATCCGGAATATTAATTCCTGAGATTTGACTGAAATTATTTTTAACAAAACTTACTTCACTCAGCAATGTTTGAACATCTCTCGGTATCACTTCTAATAATATTTGATTCAAAATTAATCCTTCTATCACAACAATTTTGGGGCCAAGACAAATGCCAGTGACACAAATATACGATCTTCGATAATCAAAACTGTTTTGGTGATTTATGCGAATTTCGTATATTCGCCAAAAGGAATAAATAGATTTGACTAAGCAAAAAAAGTTTTTTTTCCACAGCTAAAACCAAACGCTAGAAAATGGATTAGCTTTAACTTATTCTTTACTCACAAATCGTTTCCAAGACAAATCCACATCCATTTTAGAAATCATTTCTTTTTTACGAGAAATTCGAAATTCATGTCCTTTCCAAACAATCATAGTTTCTTCTGTTGGACAACTGACTTCCCCACAGCTCGCTTCTAGGATCTCAAGTTCTGTTTCTTCTGGGATATTGGTATAGTCCTGTAACCATGTGGCAAGTTTGGGATGGAAAGAAAACCCATCACCAAGCGTTCCTTTGGCGACAGATTTCCAGCCGTGATTATGGTTGTTTTGAATGAAACCCACAGAATCCCCCTTTCCCGTTAGTCCTAAATGTACTCTTTAGGATTTAGACTTACGAGAAGGATCATAGTTTAGAATTGGGGACAACCAACGTTCCACTTCAGAAATTTCCATTTCTTTGTCCTTAGCATAGTTTACCACTTGGTCTTCGTTGATTTTACCGATGGCAAAATATCGAGACTCAGGGTGTGAGAAATAATAACCACTCACGCTACTTGCCGGCCACATCGCACAAGACTCGGTGAGTTGGATTCCTGCATTCTTTTCCACGTCCAAAAGTTTCCAAATTTTCTTTTTTTCCGTATGGTCTGGACAAGCCGGATACCCAGGAGCGGGACGAATGCCCCGATACTTTTCACGGATCAGATCTTCTTTTGTAAGATTTTCTTCCTTTCCAAATCCCCATTCCTCACGCATACGATGGTGCATGTATTCTGCAAAGGCTTCTGCAAATCGGTCAGCCAGTGCTTTGACCAAAATGGCGTTGTAATCGTCTTGTTTGGCTTCATAGGTTCTTGCCAATTCTTCAATCCCATGTCCTGCTGTTACGGCAAAATATCCAATATAGTCATTTTTGTTTTTATCTTTTGGTGCGATAAAATCCGCCAAACTATAGTTTGGTTGGTTTGTCATTTTAACCGTTTGTTGGCGTAACATTGGATACGTTCCTAAAGATTTGGTTTTACCATCATCTTCAAAGATTTCCACTACTTCCCCATGAGAAACTGCAGGGAACATTCCCACGACCGCTCTTGGTTTGAGATTTTGATTTCCCAACATTTCTTTTAAGATGATTTGTGCATCATTGTAAAGAGATGTGGCTTCTTTTCCAACCACCGGATCTTTGAGGATTTGCGGGAATCTACCTTTTAATTCCCAAGCCAAAAAGAAAGGAGACCAATCAATAAAAGGAAGGAGGTCTTGTAAGGTGACATCCTCAATTTTTTTTACTCCCGTAAAACTTGGCTTTGGTGGAGTATAAGAATCCCAATTAGCTTGGAACTTGTTTTTGATTGCATCCTGGATCGGCAAAATATTTCTTTCGTTTTCTCTGGAATAAAATTCTTCACGAATCTTAGATTGTTCTTCCACTACCTGTTTTGCATAATCCACGGCAGTCTGCGGGTTGAGAGCACTGTTCATCACATTCACAACTCGTGAAGCATCCATCACATGGAGGACTGGTTTCGAATATTGTTCAGCAATTTTTACAGCCGTATGTGCAGGCGAAGTAGTTGCCCCACCAATGAGAAGTGGAACTTGAAATCCTTGGCGTTCCATTTCTTTTGCCACATAAACCATTTCATCAAGTGAAGGTGTAATTAATCCCGATAGACCGATGGCAGCCACTTTTTCTTTTTTGGCAGTTTCTAAAATCTTTTCACAAGGGACCATGACCCCGAGGTCAATCACCTCATAGTTGTTACATGCAAGGACCACTCCCACAATATTTTTTCCAATATCATGGACATCTCCCTTAACAGTTGCGATGAGGAATTTGGCTTGTTTACTTTCATCTTTTTGATTCCGTTTTTCTTCTTCCATAAATGGAAGTAAGTAAGCCACGGCTTTTTTCATCACACGTGCACTTTTCACCACTTGTGGGAGAAACATTTTCCCTGCGCCAAATAATTCTCCAACCACTTTCATTCCATTCATAAGTGGACCTTCGATCACTTCGAGCGGTTTTGCGAAACTGACACGTGCTTCTTCAGTATCTTGAGTTACAAATTCATCAATTCCTTTCACAAGAGCATGCGTTAGTCGCTCTTCGACGGACCCACTCCTCCAAGCATCGTCCTTCTTTTGGACCTTGGCTTCCCCGTGAAAACTAGCAGCAGAATCAATCAATCTCTCTGTTGCATCAGGGCGGCGGTTGAGAAGGACATCTTCTACAAGTTCCAAAAGATCTTTAGGAATCTCTTCATAAACTTCAAGCATTCCCGCATTGACAATGGCCATGTCCATACCTGCTTGGATGGCGTGGTATAAAAATGCGGAGTGCATTGCCTCTCTTACCGGGTTATTCCCACGGAAAGAGAAGGAAATATTACTAAGACCCCCAGAGACTTTGGCACCAGGACAGATTCTTTTAATTTCACGCGTGGCTTCAATAAAATCCACCGCATAGTTATTGTGTTCTTCGATTCCTGTCGCAACAGTCAATATGTTTGGATCAAAGATAATATCCGTTGGATCAAAATCTAATTTTTCAAGCAACAGATCATAAGCTCGTTTACAGATCCTCACTTTATCATCTTTGGTTGCCGCCTGCCCTTGTTCGTCGAATGCCATCACAATGGCTGCCGCTCCAAATCTTTGAATGGTACGAGCATGGTTTAAAAATACCTCTTCCCCTTCTTTAAGAGAGATGGAGTTTACAATTGGTTTTCCTTGGATACATTTTAAACCCGCGAGTAATACAGACCACTTGGATGAATCCACCATAAAGGGAACCCTGGCAATGTCTGGCTCCCCAGCAATTAAGTTTAAAAACTTAGTCATGGAGGCTTCCCCATCCAAAAGAGCTTCATCAAAATTGATATCGATAACGTTAGCACCAGCTTGGACTTGTTGCAAAGCCACTTGCACCGCTTCTTCAAAATTTCCCTCTAGGATCAGTTTTTTGAATTTAGGAGATCCTGTGACATTATTTCGTTCCCCTATATTGATGAAGCCTTGGTCTTTGGTTAATTTCAAAGGTTCAAGACCGGCAAACGAACTCAGTTTTGGTTGTTCTTTTAAAGGTCGAGGTGGCATAGACGAAACAGCCTCTTTTGCTGCTCGGATGTGAGCAGGAGTGGTTCCGCAACATCCACCTACGATATTTAAAAAACCTGCTTCCGCAAAGTTTTTCATCCAACCACCGAACTCTTCCGGAGTTTGGTCATACCCACCAAATGCATTGGGAAGACCCGCATTCGGATAACAAGACACATAACAATCGGCCACTCGGGAAAGTTCTTCGATATAAGGACGCATTTCCCCTGCGCCTAATGCACAGTTGATGCCAACAGCCAGGGCCTTGGCATGTTTGATCGAAATATAAAAAGCTTCTCCGGTTTGGCCAGAAAGAGTCCGACCAGAAGCATCCGTAATGGTAACAGAAAGTACTACAGGAATTCGAATGTTTCGTTCTTCAAAAACTTTCTCAATCGCATAAATACATGCCTTTAGATTTAAAGTGTCAATATTGGTTTCTGGTAAAAGTAAATCCACACCCCCATCTAAAAGGGCCGATACTTGCTCATAAAAACAATCCACTAGCTCATCAAAGGTGACTGCACGAAATGCCGGATTATTGACGTCTGGAGAAAGGGAGGCAGTTTTCACCGTTGGGCCGATGGAACCAGCAATGAACACATCCGTCTTCCCTGTCTTTTCTTTGAATTTGGTCACGGCATTTTTGGCACAAGCAACAGCCGCTAAATTTAAATCACGAACTGCCGATTCCATTTGGTAGTCCGCCTGGGAAACAATGTTCGAACTAAAGGTATTGGTTTCAATGATATCGGCGCCAGCCTCAAGGTATTCTAAATGGACTGATTCAATGATATCAGGACGGGTGATAGCAAGAACATCGTTATTTCCTTTAATGGAAACTGGCCAATCCTTAAAACGATCCCCACGGAAATCGTCCTCTTCCAAAGAATGTCTTTGGATCATGGTACCCATAGCACCATCTAAAACGAGAATTCTCTCGTTTATTAATTTTAATAGGGATTTAGCAGAAGGATTAGTATATTCAAATTTCATAATATTATATCAGTATATAGAGAAAGGGCATATGGCTAAAAGAAGCCACACACCCTAAAAATCATTTATTTACTCGGATCAGAACACTTTGCACCTTTAAGAGGTGGCTTGGTAGTGACAATGACCGGGTATTTGGTTGCTTCTTTTGCATTCACTTCAATAGAAGGTTTGTGTTTTTCCGGAACATCATAGTCAGGAAAAATCGCATCAATCGGGCATTCATATTGACAAGCATTACAATCAATACAAGTGTCCGGATCAATGTACAGAGTGTCCGGGGCTTCATGAAAAGCTTCCACCGGACAAACTGCTGCACAACTAGTGTATTTACAATCAACACAAATTTCAGTTACAACATAAGCCATGAGAAACTCCATTGCCCTTCTTGAATTTTATCAAAAAGGGCGTTTTTTTAGTATCGGTAGTGGTCTGGTTTATACGGACCTTCGAGCGGAACACTGATATAATCAGCTTGTTTTTGAGTCAGTTTTGTCAAACGGACTCCTAACTGTTCTAGGTGAAGGGCAGCCACCTTCTCATCTAAATGTTTCGGTAGGCGATAAACACCTAACTCATATTTTGTTGTATAAAGTTCAATTTGAGCCAATACTTGGTTTGTGAAAGAACTAGACATTACAAAAGATGGGTGACCGGTTGCGCAACCAAGGTTAACCAAACGACCTTCTGCAAGAACGATAATCGATCTTCCATTAGGGAAAGTGTATTTATCCACTTGTGGTTTGATTTCTTTCTTAGTAACACCCTTTTCAGAGTTCAAACGAGACATTTGAATTTCTGTATCAAAGTGACCAATATTACAAAGGATCGCACCGTCTTTCATTGCTTTCATGTGTTCGAGCGAGATGATATCATCATTTCCTGTTGCAGTCACAATGATGTCTGCATTTTCAATCACATCTTCTACACGAAGAACTTGGTATCCTTCCATCACTGCTTGGAGAGCACAAATTGGATCGATTTCAGTTACTATCACTCGTGCGCCAAAGTTACGAAGAGAAGCTGCAGAACCTTTTCCCACATCCCCGTATCCGCAAACAAGGGCTACTTTTCCAGCGAGCATTACGTCTGTTGCACGTTTGATTCCGTCAGCAAGTGATTCACGGCAACCATAAAGGTTATCAAACTTTGATTTTGTTACTGAATCGTTTACGTTGATTGCAGGGATTTTTAAAGTTCCCGCTTTTAATTTTTTATGAAGTGCAATCACACCTGTAGTTGTTTCTTCCGAAACTCCTTTGATGTCTGCTAGAAGTTGTGGGTATTTTTCATGAATGTAATGAGTTAGATCATGACCGTCGTCAAGGATCATGTTTGGTCCTTTTCCACCGTCAAAAAATAACGTTTGCTCAATACACCACCAGTATTCTTCTTCTGTTTCGCCTTTCCAAGCAAATACAGGTATACCTGCTTTTGCAATGGCCGCTGCTGCATGGTCTTGTGTTGAAAAAATGTTACAAGAGGACCAACGAATGTCAGCACCTAATGCAGCCAAGGTTTCAATTAAAACCGCTGTTTGGATTGTCATGTGAAGAGATCCACAAATTCTAGCACCTTTGAGTGGCTTAGAAGTTCCGAATTCTTTACGAAGAGCCATAAGGCCCGGCATTTCTTTTTCTGCCAAAATGATCTCTTCTCTTCCCCATTCTGCAAGAGAGATATCCTTCACTTTAAATGGCAATCTTTCCGATTTTGTTTCAGTTGCTGTGGACATAGTGTCCTCCTTCTTCCTTTGTTGCTTTGATAGTTAAAATTTTAAAACTTGATTCTGTTTGGATCTCATTCATTGAGCCAACGCGAAACCCTGCATTGGAAAGCCATGACTCAAAAAGTTCTGGTTCAAACCCAAGCCAAAGGTCCGCAAAGTTATCCCTCATAAACTCTGCATTGTGTTTTCCCAAATCAACAATACACAAAACCCCACCTGGTTTTAGTACCCTTGCCACCTCTTCCAAAACCGTAGGTGGATGAGAAATATGGTGCATCACCATGGATGCAACTACCGCATCACAAGAGTTATCTGCAAGAGGTAGATGTTCCATAGGAGTTTGGATGAGACTGACACTCGGGTTTTTGCCGTAGTGTGATGATGCATTTTCAATCATCTTAGAGGAGTTATCCACTCCAATCACATGTTTTGATTTGTTGAGAAGAAAAGGGATGAGACCCCCTGGACCACAACCTAAATCTAAAATCTTCTCACAAGCTGGAAGCTCTTGTAAAATCCAGGAGCGATAAAGTTTGGGATGAAGTGTCTCTTCTTGTAATTTTTCCCAACTTTCTGCAACTCCATCAAAAAAGGATTTCGATTTCTTTTCTCTATTTTCTAAGATTTGGTGGACCATTCTTTGGTCTCTCTCTCGCGAAGGTAGATCTTCTTTATATGATAACAATAATTTGGTGAGTTCTAACGGGAATTTTAAACCGGGATCCTCTTCCGAAAGGAGAAAACTATAAACAAGACTCCCTTCGCGGCGTGAACCAATCAGCCCAGCTTCTGTTAAGATTTTCAAATGACGAGAAATCCGAGATTGGCCCATCCCCAGAATCTCCACCACTTCATTCACGGAAAAAGCCCCAAAACTGAGGATATGGAGGATCCGAACCCGAGTTTCATCGGAAATGGCTTTGGTTGCGGAAAGCAAATGACCAGAGGGCCTAGACTGAGAAAGTGTTTCGGTCTGCATATCCAAGATATCTACATATCAAGAAATCTTGATATGTAGATCCCGGCAAGCGTTTTTTTAGCCTGCTCTGGGTTGGACTGGCTAAAAAAGGCGTGGTTAGGAGATTTTAAAGAAATTAATCTTCTTCTTTAACGTTTCTGCTAAATTGGCGATCCCATTGGAGGTGGCAGTCATCTCCTCAAGGCCTGCGGCCGTCCCTTGGGTCAAATCATTGATGCTGAAAATTGCCTGAGCCACTTCCCCAATCGCATTTTTTTGTTCTTCCATAGAAAGGCGGATGGCTTGGCTGATTTGGTTTACCTTATCAACCTCTTCTCCCACCTTTTGGTTGATGATGAGCTGGTCCCGGGTACTGGCTTCAATGGTATCTGTCATTTCGTTAAAAGAACTAACCCCTTGGATGATCCTTTGGATGAGAGAAATCGTAGTTTCAATATTCTCGCGACCATTTTCAATTTCTTTTTCATTGGCTTGGATGAGTTCCCCAATGTCGTTAATGGAAATGGCAGTTTTTTCGGCTAACTTTCCAATTTCATCAGCAACAACGGCAAATCCCCTTCCATAAACCCCGGCCCTAGCCGCCTCAATCGCAGCATTTAACGCAAGTAAGTTGATCTGTTCCGAAATATTATTGATAATCTCAATCACACTTCCAATTTCTTGGGAACTGTTGCTAATTTTTGATATAGAATTCCTCATCGAGTCCAATGAAGCCTGTCCCGATTTTGCTTCTTCTGAAATTAAAGTAACATCTTTGGAAGCTTTACCCACTTGCCTACCCGTTGCTTCAATTAAAGTAGAAAGTTCTGCCATCTTTAATTTCAAAAAATCAACTTTGCGGAACTGATCTTCTGCCTGAGCATCTACGTTTTGAACTGCAGCAGAAATTTCTTCAATGGATGCCGAAATTTCTTCCGCCGAGGCAGCTTGTGTTTGGGCATTAGAAGATAACATATTAAGAGAAGCTGACATTTGTTCGGCGGAAGATGCCAGATCTTCCGAAAAGATTTGGTTAGATCCTACAACTTCAGAAATCTGCTTTAAAGTTGCATTGAGACCACGAGCAAGCCTTGCGAACTCGTCAGAAGATTCCATTTTTGCATTGTGTCGAAGGTCTCCCACTTCGATATCTTGCAAAATTTTCCCAATGGTTTTCATTGGTTTGAACCTAGCAGTAAAAAGAAGATAAATTGCGATAGCAATCAAAACTGCTCCAACAATACTAATGATTGTTAACCCACGTAAGGAAGAAAGACTTTCTACCTCAATTTCTTTTAAATCGATCGTAGAAAAAAACTGTAAACCGTATTTTTCACTTACCTTTCTTCTAAGTAAAAAGGTGGAACCTTCCCAAGGATTGCGAAAGGAATCAGATTCCCCTGCGTTTTTTGCCAGTTCTTCAAACTCCGTGTTTTTAAAGCTGTGCATTAAGTATTTCGGATTGGGGTGGTATACCATGGTGGATTGTTTGTCCAAAAGAAAAGAATAACCCGTAGTTCCAATTTTTACATTTTTTAGAAAAGACTCCATCGCCTTTCCCACAAGAAACGGCATCCCAGCCATTCCAATCACAGTTCCATTTGCACTTTTCACAGGACTTGTCACCATGATCACAATATTCCCGTTAAATGGTGACTTAACAGCCACCCCAACGTGGTTTTTTCCCTCTTTGGCAGCATTGATATTTTCAAGAACATCAGGGTTAGAAGCTAAAGAATAACCGACACTAGCCCCGTTTGGTAGACCAGAAGCAACGATGGGAACACCTTCCGCAAAGGAGGCGATAAAAGCATTTTCTAATAATAATTGAGAATCATCTAATACTTTGGCAAGAATCGGCTCTGCCAGTTTATAATTCTTTGTTTCAAGCGCATTTCTTACAACAGGCAATCCACTGATTTCTTTCAAATTGGTTTCGACCGATTCAAAATATACATTGATCCCAGCTTCATTACTTTGGTTAAAATTATACAACTGGTTTGAGAATGCTTTTTCTAAAGACTTGGCATTGACATTGAAGGCATAAATCAAAAGAAAAATAGAAAGAACCATGACCATAAGAGAAAACATAATGGGAACAGTACTTCGAAGGTTTCTGTAGTAAGGAGAAATTCTTTCTTTTAGTTCTGCTTGGAAAATATCATCTTCCAAAACCAAATGAGACGCTTTTTCCAAAAGGATAAAAGAAAATACAACATTGAGAAGTGCCGTTAAAATCAGAACACAAACGATATAAAATGAATCCGATTTACTTGTTTCAGGAAGATATAAAAGAGGGCCAATGACAATCGGAAGTGCCAAAATCCACTGTGCACTCCCGACAGATGCTCCAATCACCGGCATCTTTGCAATGAGGTTCCAAACTTCTACATAGGTTTTTGGATCTTTTTCTGTTTGAGACTCCAGTCGTAAGAGCCCTTGTTTAATGGCTTTTAGTTTTTTCGGAAAAATAAACGATGGCAGGAGTAAACTCACGAGAGCAGCTGCAATGGTTGCTCCAATGAATGTTTTGATCTGAGTGGGACTTAAATCAACATAGAAAAGAATGAGAGCAATTCCGATGGGAACCACAATCCCCAAAGAAAAAACTTGGGAGGCGAGTGTGAAAGCGCGAGCATAGCGTTTGTATAACTTCATTGAAACTTAGACCTAAGACGTAGGGTAAATTTCGCAATCCGTACGGCAAGGTTTTATGGATTTCCCCGAAGTTTTCCTAAAAAGAGAGTTTCACCCCTAGATTGGCGGAATACAGGTCTTTCCCACCATACAATCCTTCCGCAATGACCTTCAATAAATAAAGATCCAATTCTAAACCAACAATTCCGTAGCCAATCCCGCGTTTGGAATTGGATTCTCCACCAGCACGAAATCCCAAAGTGGCATTGGGGCTTTGGGCGAGGAGTTCCTTGTCGAGCGCTGCTTGGTATTCTCTAGGAAGTTCCAAAGGGAGAGAATCGTTCAAAGTAATGAGAAAAGGACCTCGTCTGGAGAGAGAGGCAGAGTTATGCCCAGAGTTCCAACTATAACCCCCACCCACAATCACATTGGCAATCCAAAACAACCCAAGACCTGTCCGCAAATCCACATTCGTCGTTTGTACTTTTGTATTAAAAATGAAGTTTGTGTCCCCACCCCATTTTCCTTTTACACCTTGGAACTCAATTTGAGAAGCCTTTCCTTCTAAATAACTAAGGCTCATGTTTTGTTCCATCACATGATGCCCCACTCCTACGTTGATTCCATTCCAAGTGATTAGGTTCATTAAAAAACCTTCTTTCTCCACTAGTTGGTAACGGACCATCCCACCGTACGAGCGTACGGCGATACGTCCCTCGTAGTTTTTATTATTAGAAGCAGCTTGGATTTGATCTTCCGTCACTGCGACATTCATACCATGAAGAAAAATTCCAATCCGACGGATGTAACCTCCTTCTGATGTTCCTAACAACCAACCAGGATTAAAATCCAAATGAAAGGATGGAATGACCGCACCACCAACGTTTGGTAGTTTCGGGTATTTGATTAAGTTGTCTTGGATTTGGATGTCATCTTTTTTATATCCAGCGGCAGAGGCACTGACACCAAATTGAATTCTGCGAACTGTTCCTGTGCCGATATTACTTGTACCAACATTGGCAAGAAAACCAGCCTCTAAGTTTGTTTTAAGGACTTCGTTTAAGTAACCTGTTTCAAATTTTTTTAAGGAACCATTCCCAGCTTCTGTCAATGCTGGTGGTAAAAAACTACAGGCTGAACCTTCACAAGTAAATTGTGCGTACAGTTCCGATTGCGAGACTGTTGTGACAAATACTAATAAAAGCAGGAGGTTGCGTAATTTCATATAGATCCGTATTCTCTACTCATTTTCAACAATTGGAAAGAAAAATTCTCTCTTAAACAGACACTTCTTTTGCTTTTTTTGCCGTACTAATCCAAAAAACTCCAGTGAGTACGAATAATGTACCAATCCCATGTAGCAAAGTGATGGGCTCATCAAGCAACCAATACGCAAGGAAAAGAGTCGACATAGGTCCAACCGAACCTACAATAGCAGCTGTTTTGCTACCAACACGTTTGATTCCTTCTGAAACAAATATCGCAGGTACCACTGTGTTCACAGTCCCCATAACAAAAGCCAGTGCATAAAATGAGAATGGTTGGATTAGTTCTTTGTATGTTCCAAAAATTGCAAAATGAATGAAAACGGCGAACGAAGATATAATAAGTGCCCAGGCAGTAAACTTTTTAGCACCTAACTTTGGTATAATGGAACCACTTCCCATCAAATAAATTGCGTATGTGAGTGCTGAAAGTAAAATGAAAAAAGCACCGAGACTCACATCCTTAGCAGAACCTAATTGGACATCCTGTCCATAAGCTAAAAAAACTCCGGTATAAGTCAGGCCCAAAGAAAACACTTCTCGCAAATGGATTTTCTTTTTTAAAAACAAAAAGGAAAGAAGAACAACTAGAGTTGGATAAATAAAAAGTATGATTCGCTCCAAACCAGCACTGATGTATTTAAGGCCGAGAAAATCAAAAAGACTTGCCAGGTAATAACCCACAACTCCCATCAGAAGAACGTACACCAAATCTTTTTTGGTAAGATCTGTTTTTCCTTCCATTCGTTCCGCTTTCCAAGCAATCCAAACAAGAAACGGAAATGCAAATAACATTCGAAAAAAAAGTGACCCAATTGCCGAAATTTCATAACGGTATGTCAATTTGACAACAACAGCTTTTGCGCTAAATAAAAGGGCTCCAATGAGAACAAGCACCACCCCTTTCCATTCTGTACTCACATTTTCTTTCACTAAAGTCCATCCTGAAAAACGAAGATATTTCCGATAGTTTTATTGAATGAAACTAAGTTTAGTTCTCGGCCTCAGTGCGGTTTTTTGTTTTGTTCTCTTAGCAACACCGGAAGAAGAAATTTCCAAACCCTTCCTTCGGGTGTTCCCAAGTTTCCGACCAGAAGAATGCGAAGACTGGGCCATTCGCCCATTCATTTGCAAACAATGTTTGCGGGAAGGGAAACGATATGCACAAGAAATTCGGTTTTTTGAAGATGGTCCCTACAGATCGCATGGATGTTATGCAGAACCGGGTGGGTTTGAAAGTTTAGAGGATGGAAAAACCGGGAACGACCGCTCCCGGTAAGACTTGTAAAATTATTTTTTTACACAACCCATAATGCCAGCAAAACCTGGTGCATTTTTCAAACAGTTAGGATCAAATTTTCCTTCCATACACTGGTCGATCATTTTTTGTTTACCTTGTTGTAATCCTGCGAGAACTGGTGCTGCTGCTGGATTCTTTTTAGCTTCTTCTTCAATTTGAGTGAATGTGCTAGCGAGAGCAGACTCACACTCTTCTTGGGTATACACTTTGGATTTACAATTAGCCAAAAAAAGCCCGAGAGCGAGCACAAGGATGAGGGATTTTTTCATGAAAAACTCCGATACATAGATTTCATGATAACTTCTTTTTTAGAAAGGGATTTGAAAACAAAAAAATGATCCACCACATTGCCATCGGAACACCGAACCCTTCCAATTTAGCAGAGTTTTACCTCCAAATTCCAGGAGCAAAGAAAGTACAGGAATTTTATTATGAAACTGGGTCAGTACGTTCCATATGGATCGATTTCGGTTCCATCATTTTGATGTTAGAAGAAGGAGAAAAAAAATCCCCCCGTGCACTTGTTTTCCAATGGGAGGAAACGAAAAGATCTGAATGGATTCAATTTTTAAACCAAGCCAAAATCCAGGACCAAACGGATTATACTGTATACTTTTTGGATCATGAATCAAATCTTTTAGGAGTAAGCAAATATCCAGAAAAACTCCTTCTAAATTAGAAATGTGTTGAGAAAAGAAATCAAAAACTTAAGGTAACATTCACTTAGGAAAGTAAACTGAGAGAGAATGAGCATTAAACAAAAGTTAGCCTTAGGTTCATCCATCATTACCCTTTTTTCATTTGGTGTAATCCTTACATTAATCTCTTATGTCATATACAAAAATGCCAAAGTAGATGCTTTGGAAAATATATCAATCCTTGCAGATAAAATTTCTCTCGATGTCAGTGACTATCTCTCGGCACCTCTGGGTGAAGCATATTTACTAAAACAAATTCTGCAAGAATCAAACATTTTGGATCGAGAACGTGTTTTCAAAATTTTGAATGTGATGACCGCCTCAAACGAATCCATTCTTGGTACCTATGTTGTATTTGAGCCAAATGCATTTGATGGTAAAGATGCAAACTATCGAAATTTAAAAAACCATGATTTTTCAGGCCGAATGATTCCCTATTCTGTGAAATCCAATGGGAAAATCATCATTGAACCTGTGGTTGGATTTGATCTTCCTGAATCCGACTTCTACCAGCTTCCCAAAAAGAATCGGAAGGTAGAGCTCATTCCTCCCTTTGATTATAAAGTAGATGGCAAAGATGTAACGATGATCTCCCTTGTATATCCAGTGTTACGAAACCAAACCTTCTTAGGGATTGCAGGGGCTGACCTTTCTTTAGAAACCATTCGAACCTATCTTCAAAATTTAAAAATCCTAGAAGGCACTGTAAAAATCACTCTAGTGGCAAGCAATGGGTATGTGCTTTTTAATGGGCTCCATCCAGAAAAAAAAGAAACCGAATGGAAAGATTCAGAAGATGTTTATGTAAACCTTGCCATGTCTTCCAAACAAAGACAAAGTTATTCTGACTCTGAATACTTTCATGTCAGTTTGCCCATCCAACTCGTTGAAAATACAGCGCCTTGGGCTTTGCGTGTTTCTTACCCTCAAGGAAAAATTACAAATGAAATCCAATTTATTTTTTGGATCGCTTTAGTATTAGGAATCACTGGAATTTTATTTTCTACTTTGGCTAATATCATTATCTTCCGTAAACTAGTTGATAGCCGACTACAAAATTTGATTGCTTACACAAAAGAGGCTGCCAGTGGAAACCTAACTAAAGAAATTAATGACAATCATAAAGACGAAATCAGTCATTTAGTGGAAGCTGTGGGTTCGATGATTGAAAACATTCGACATATCTTAAGTGTGGCTCAAACTTCAGGTTCGGATCTAACGGAAACTTCCAGATTTATGGAAAACACCATCATTGAACTATCTGACTTGGCGCAAAGCCAGGCTGCATCTTCTGAAGAAGCAAGTGCCACAGTAGAAGAATTAAACGCCTCTTCGGAAACTATCAATACCAACGTAGAACAAGCAGTAAACAATTCCAAATCCATTCACAATTCACTACAGGCTATCCAAACGCTCGTACAAAATATCACAATAGAAGTGGAATCATTTGGAGAAATTGCAGTCGCCGCAAATCAAAAAGCGGAAGAAGGACGGAATATGGCCGGCCTCACATCCAAAGCAATTGAAGAAATCCAAGAAAAATCTTTGGCTATCACGGAATTTTCCGATGTCATATCTAATATTTCCGAGAAGACAAGTTTACTTGCGTTAAATGCTGCAATTGAAGCGGCACGGGCTGGGGAATCAGGTAGAGGATTTGCAGTAGTAGCAGAAGAAATTTCAAAACTTGCCTCTCAGGCAGCAGAGTCGGTTTCACAAATCAATACTCTATCTGGTGAGGCATTGGATTCCATTCAAAACGGAGGGACCCAAGTCACAAACCTCATCGATTTGTTACGGGAAATCATAAAAGAAGTTTCTGTCATTTTCGAAAAAGCAAAGGATATTGTTCCTCTCATTCAAGACCAAAAATCCAGGACAGACCAAATTTATGCGGAAATAGAAGAGATTACCTCTCTTGTAGAATCCATCCAACAGTCCACGGAAGAACAGAAGAGAGCGACTTTTGAACTCTCGAATATGACCATCAATATTTCCAATGGTTCCCAAATTCTATCGGAACAATCGGAAACCATGTCAAACAACTCAATTCGCATGACAGGGATTAGTTCTAAATTGTCAGAAATTTTATTAAAATTTAACCTTTAAAGAAAAAGAAACAGGTAAAATCTATAAGGGTTCAAAGGAATCTTTCCAAGCGACTGCGTTTTGCCCGAAGGAGACCACCCGTTCGGAACTTGGAAAGACTGTGTCTGGTCGGTTTTGCAACAAAGCTAGAGGCGTTATTGCCCAGCCACCTCGCGAGTCAAAAATCTTTTGTTGTAACAACTACTTTCCAAAAAGACCACCTCCTTTGCTTATACCTTAGCTATGCCTTTTCTAGTACTATAAAGAAATAACGTCAAGAAAACATTTGATCAAAACTAAAAATAAAAGAAGATAGTGTAACTATGGCAAAAGAAGAACCTGAAAAAACTTTGGACACTACCAACCAGTCTAACCCCTTTCAGTTGGACTTTGAAGTTTCCATTTTTGACCTCTTCAAACACTACTTTCAAGTTCGGCTCCGAGTGAATACAGACCAATCAGAAGTAATCTTTTGTTTGCCTAGTTGGACCCCAGGGTCTTATATGATTCGCGACTACGGGACTCATCTCCATAAGTTTGAAGCCAAGAATTCAAGAACAAATGAACCTATCCTTTGGGAGATGGTGGATCTCCATAGATGGAAATTAAAAAACCTCCCAGAAGAATTCGAAATCACATACATCATCTATGCATTTGAAGACTTTACGGTAAGGACAAACTATTTAGAAACCGAATTTGGTTTCATCAACCCACCTGCTTTGTTTTTATACCCAGAAGGGAATTTAGAAAAATCTAGTTCCGTCCAGTTTCAAGTTTCAGAATTTTTCCCTTATGTTTATTCTAGTTTGACTCGTGATCTAGAAGACCCTTTTCGATTTCACGCAGAAAATTTTGATGAATTGTTTGATTCGCCTTTTCACTTGAGTAAAAAAAATTCCGTATTTTTTACAGCAGGTACCACCAAACACGAATTATTGGTAGAGGGGGACGTCAGTTTCGATTTCAAAGCCAAATTAGCAAATGACCTAAAACGAATTACAGAAACACAAATTGAATGGATGATGGAAAGTCCAAATCCCTATTATCTTTTTGTATTAAACTTGAGTTTACCTGCTTATGGAGGTTTAGAACATAGAGCTTCCAGCATAAACTACTTCAATCCTGATCTTATCTCCGATGAAGAGGAGTATAAACGACTGCTTGAACTTTTGTCGCACGAATACTTTCATCTTTGGAATATCAAACGAATTCGGCCAATTGCCCTTGGCCCTTTTGATTACCAAAAACCCAACCTCACTCGTGAATTGTGGATAGCCGAAGGATTCACCAGTTTTTATGATGTTTATTTTCTTTTCCATTCAGGATTTCTATCTAAGGAAGAATATATATCCAAACTCCAATCGGATATTTTCGCTTTGGAAGACAATGAAGCCGATTCTTGGATGAGTTTAGAGGAATCATCTTTCACAGCTTGGACAAAGTATTACAAAAGAAATGGAAATAGTCATAACATCACTGTCTCTTATTACACAAAAGGTGGTGTCCTTGCCTTATGTATGAATCTTTTTTTATTACAAGAATCCAAAGAAAAGAAAACTATCCGCCATGTTTTCCATAAACTAAATGAAGTATTTGTCAAAACAAAACAGAGGGGTTTCACCAAACAAGAATTTTTTGACACTGTAAAAGATGTGACAGGGGTGGATTTAAAAACAGAATTTAATGAATATTTGGAGTTCCCAAAACCGATTCCAGTCGATCTGTATTTGGAAATCATTGGAATTAGAAGAATTCAGACGGATCTTACTGGAGAAACAGGATTCAAAATCAAAGAAAAAAATGGCAATTTATACATTCAGAAACTCCTCCATAAATCGGATATGGATTCATTCGATCTTATGTTAGATGATGAAATCCTTGCCATCAACGGGAAACGAGCCACGCCAACCACTCTGCAAACCTTGGAAAAAAATCTAAGACCTGGGGAAAAATTCCATATCATCCTTTCCCGGTCAGGAAAAATCAAAGAAACTATGATCACAGCATCGGGATATTACAAAACCAGAAAATTTGTGATCGCAGAAGATTGTACTGATGACAAAAAAGAACTAAGAGAATTTTTCTTAAGGAATATTGTTTAAATGCCCGCTCTTTTTAATTATATTTTAACTCCTTCCAGTAAAGAAGAAGTGCTTCTCGATAGACCTCTTCCTTTATCACATAGACATCCAAAACATTGGATTCATATTACGGCTGAAAATGAAGAAAAACTTATGTTTCTCTTTCAAAAACATGATATCCACCAACTGACCATTGAAGATATTCTAAATCCAACAAGCCGAATCAAACTGGAGATATTTCCCAATTATATATTTTTTGTATTTCGTGGATTCCATTTTGAAAGGAACCAACTCACCCAAAAGAATTTTAACTTTATTTTAACCCCAAACCAAATCATTTCGTTGACCCTTGATTATCGAGATAGCATCGGCGATATCATTGACCAATGGAAGGTGAATAATAAAATTTTAGCACGTGGGTATGAATTTGTCGTACACAAAATTTTAGATATCGAAACTGACCACACTTTGGCCATCACTCAAAAAATCGAAGAACGAATCGAACATTTTGAAGATCAAATTTTTGGTAATGCAAAATCACTAGATATCAGCAATGTGTATAGTCTGAGAGCAAGTCTTCTTTCGATCAAAAAAGGAATGTTACAAAACAAAGAAGTACTAGAAGACCTAGAAAAAATCAAAAATAGTTTTTTTAGCGATGAAGCCGATGCTTTTTTCCGAGATGTGAGAGATCACTCCTTGCGTATTTTGGAACTTGTAGATAGTAATATTGAATCGATTTCCTCTGCACTCGAAGCACATATTGCCATTTCCACTCGCAAAACCAATGAAATCATGAAGATACTTACGATCATGACTGCCATTATGTTACCGATGTCTTTAGTGGCAGGTATCTATGGAATGAATTTCCGACATATACCCACTCTCGAATGGGAATATGGGTTTCTTGCAGCATTGGGTGCAATGGGGTTTTTAGGAATCTTAATGTTACTTTATTTTCGAATCAAACGTTGGTATTAATTTTCAAATGAGTCCACGAATTTGGACAAGGACTTCTGGATCTTCTGCCGGAGGTTCCAATTCACCTCTTGTCCATTGATTGAATAAATCTTTTAAACGTTTGTTAAGCGAATCGAATTCTGGTGAGTTGGGAAAAAGAATGATCGAGTTTGATTTTACCGATTTACCCGTAGTAGAAACAAAAGCAAAGTCAGGAATCATCTTCTCCAAAACTTCTGCGGAAAACGCAGGATAATTCGAACCCAACCAATCCACTGAAGGCAAACAATTTTTTTCAAAATATGCATCACTCAGTGCAGAAACTAAAGCCCGTTTGAGTTGTTGTTTTCGTTCTTTTTCAATTCGTTCTTCTCTTTCCCGAAGTTTCTTTTTATAGAAATTTTCTCTGCGTTTTTGATACAAAAACTGACGATCCATCTGAGAATAAGTAAGAATTGATTTTGCTTTCGCATAACCAGAATTAACGATTGGAGACACTCCCAAAAAGTAAAAAAGTTTGTAGAACCAAGGAATGTATTTGAAATAAACAGATTGTAAATTTTTCCCGTATGTTTTTACAAAATCATCATCTTTAAATAGCGGTTTTAATTCTTTTTCGTTTAACTCAATGATCGCCTTTAGATATAAAATATGTTCGGTCGTAAACCGATAGTTTTGGAAAATCAGCTGATTGATGTCTTTGATATTATTTTGATTATTATTCACAAAAATGGCGATTTTTGCATCTTGGTCATGCCATTCCGCTGAGAGGACTTTGGGATTTTTTCTGAGTAGATCTACGATAATGGTATCATGTTCGTTATCTTTTTCTAAATTAATGCGAAGTAATCTAGAATCAAAATCGAATTGGCTATCCAACATTTTCATATACACTTTGAGGAGTCTGTCTACTTCCCGCTTTTTTTCTATTTCAGCGTATTTAGCTGCCATCTCAGCAACTTTTCGTAAGTTGTGAACTAAAGGATAAAATCCGTTTTCTTTTAGAATTTCCTTAAAACCATACAACATTTCAATTTTTGATCGGATTAAATCAATTTCGTTGGGTTCTACATTTCCACTCACGGGCGTTGCAATATGGATTCGATCAAAAGCCAATCTGATCTCTGTATCGAATGCTTTTGCCAAAGGTTCCACTTTGGTCATTAAATACTCATTTGCAATATGTAGAAAATTGGCTGCTTCGATTTCGGGAACTGAATAAAAACCCACATGAGGTAAAACGATGGTTTTTGGATCAGCTTCTAATTCGTCAATGATCAGCCCGCGAGAACGTTTCAACATTTCAGCTGACGGTTGTAAGGGGAACTGCTTGGGTTCTAAAATCCGATCCAATTCATCACCAGACCCATCTTCTTCTTTATAGTCAATGTCTGCTAATTTGTTTAAGACATTACGCCAAGTATCTTCTGTTAGGATACGTTTGGCTTGGATGTATTGGTATAAATGTTCCGTAGACCTTGCAATGAGTAATTTGTATGGTTCTTCTAAAGGCATCCCTCCGGGAAGGCCCACAAGAAAATTTACAAACCGCAATTCACCTAAATCGGCATCAAATTTGATTTCAAAAAGTTGTGTGGTAAGCCCATAGTCAATGAGTTGCCACATGGCGTCGAGTGCCGTCTCACGATCCATTTTTAGTTTTTCAAAATTGGAATCTGTGGGTCGAAATAAATGACCAGCTTCAATATTTTCTCTGGAACTCTGGATTTCTACTGTCTTCATAATAGACAGAGCTTCTTTTTGTAAGATGATCCCGGAAGACCTTCCTAAGGTTTCTTTCGTAGTCAGTTGTAAAAAATGATCGTGCGGAGGTGATATTCTCATATTTTTTCTAAATGGCTGTGAGTCCGCCGTCGACAGTCCAGTTGGATCCAGAAATATAACCGGATTCTTTTTGAAGAAGGAAATTCACTATACGAGCAATTTCTGAAGGTTCTGCAATTCTCCTAACAGGTGTTTTATCAATAATTTTAGTTCGATGATCGCTAACTTGGTCTTCTTGGATCCCCATATTTGTATCTACAAAACCTGGACTCAGTGCGTTGGCAGTGATTCCAAACTTCCCCCATTCGTCTGCAATCGAACGGATAAATCCAACTAACCCATGTTTGGAGGAAGAGTAAGCAACAGAATTGGCCGAACCCACAATCGATAAGGAAGAGGCAATCGCAACAATCCTTCCGAAGTTTTGTTTTTGAAAGATTGGCAAGAGAAACTTGGATAAAAGAAATAAACTGCTCAAATTAATTCGGAAAATAGCCTCCCATTCCTCAATGGAGACATCGGTGATCGGGTGGTACGGTCCACCAAATCCTGCATTGTGCACGAGCCCATAAAGATCCCCCGCAAAAGAACTCTCTTCTATGATTTTTTTAAGACTTCTTTCCACCACAAAAGGAGTTTCTGCTAAGTCCACTTCACGGTAAGTTTCTTGGAGGATGGGCGATTTTGGTCTGACCTTGTCCAGATTCCAGACAGAAAACCCCGCAAGGACAAGGGTACGAACGATTTCTCTTCCAATCCCTCCACTGCCACCGGTCACGAGTACAATCGATTCCTTAAATTCCATGGGAACTATAAGATTCCTTTTCTTGGGGTAATGGATAAGTCATCTACAAAGACAGATTTAGGCAAGTGGGAAATACTCCACAAATACTCGGAAATGTCCGAAATCGAAACCATATCATTCTTGTCAAACTGAGGTCTTGTGTCCCAAATCTCTGTGGCCACAGCCCCAAGGCTCACATGAACCACCTTCGTTCCAAATGGTTTCCATTCTTCCCGGAGGGCCCGTGCGGTACCAAGAACCGCATGTTTGGATGCACAATAGGCTACCGATTCAGGGAATCCTTGTTTTCCCGCAGTGGATCCTAAAAATACAAAGGTCGTAGTTTGAAACAAAGGCAAATGAGGAGCAAAAGCCTTCGCCAGCAAAATGAGTGAATGGACATTGAGTTGGAAATGTGAGGAAAGTTCCTCGGCTTGTAAATCAGCAATTGGTCCGAACACCCCATCCCCAAGAGCAAAATAGACAATAAGATCTTTTTTCTTTAAAGAGTCAGGATTTATTTGCGATCCATATTTGGATACAAGCGATGTCTCAAACGTTTTTAAGTCTTTTGGATTTGTGGCATCAAAAACAAAAGTTCCATTTTCTTCTTTAGAGAAGGAACCCAGAGGAAGTTTTCCTTTTCTAGAGAAACCAAAAACGGATATAGATTTGTCTTCTAAAAATCTTTTATGAAGCCCTTGTCCAATTCCGGAACCAATTCCAAAAATATACGCATGGGCACCTTCTGTCATATCCGTCTTGCCATCACTTGCAAAAGAAAATGAACTGCTTCCAAATGTTTATTGGCTTCCGCCACAGACTTTCCCCAAACCGTGGGGCCATGGCCTTCAATGAGTAAAAAAGGAACTTGAGGGATCCCTTTCGTTTCCATGTAACGTTTGATTTCCGAAGCAATGGTCGGAACATGAGTGTGGTTATAAAAAACAGGAAACTTGAGGTTTGGTTTTTCATCCCAAATTCCAAAAGCCTTGATGATTTCAATCGGTGGGAGAGGAATGTCTCGAAAACCTTCTTCCTTTCCAATTCCAAATTCTAAAAGATTAGAATCCAATGTATGGACATGGAGGGCCGCACCTGCATCTGGAATTTGAGAATACACCACCTGATGGATGCTAGTTTCTGCTGAGGGTTTCAATCCCTCGCTTGCGGAAACCAAAGACCCATCGTTTACCGAAACACAAACAAAGTCCTTGTCTGTGAGTTCTCCCTTATGTTTTCCAGAAGCCGTGATCCAAAATGTATCTCCAGTGCGAGCGGAGAGATTTCCAGCAGTGGCATACATCCACTGCCTTTCATAATAAGTATGGGAAAGTTTGGTCAGTTCCGTTAAGGAAGGGTGAGGATCCAAATCTATTTGTTCACGCGCTCCACGTAAGTTAAGTCTCGGAGGTCAATTTTGACAATGTCCCCTTGTTTGATAAAGATAGGAACTTGGACTTCCCCACCAGTTTCTACAGTCACTCGTTTGAGAGCAAGACCAGTTGTGTCTCCTTTGAGACCGTCCTCTGCATAAGTCACTTCCAAAATTGCAAAGTTAGGCGGTGTGACTCCAATTGGTTTGTCATTATAAAACGCAACTTCCACTGGAGTTTCTTCTTTCATAAAAGGAAGGATATCTTCCACATAATCTTTTGAAACAGGGATTTGTTCGTAGTCGTTGACATCCATAAAAATGATTTGGTCACCGTCTGCATAACAGTATTGCATTTTACGGCGCTCTAAATCCACACTTTCTAATTTTTCTGCAGCTTTGAAGGTTCTTTCAATGGAAGAATCACGGACGATGTTTTTTAGTTTGGTACGGATGAATGCTGAACCCTTTCCTGGGTTCACAAACTCGGTTTTGACGACGGAATAAAGCTCGTTCTCGATCTTGAGGATCATTCCTTTTTTTACTTCTGTAATGCCTAAGTTCATAATTTCGTTACTCGTAAACAAAATCCGAGGGACTTGGCCATGTGTCAACCGAAGTATGGTCATAAGCGATGACTTGGTCGGATTGGAAATGGCAATTACAAAACCGAATCACTACTTTGGCTGATTTGGAAGAAAAACTGACTCTTACCGAAGAAGAGAGGGAGAGTTTTGTACCGGCACTTACAGATTTTAGTTTTGCCGTCACTCCTTATTATTTAAAGCAGATCGATCAAACAAATCCCAATTGTCCTATCCGCAAACAGGTTCTACCCCGTGCGGGAGAATTGAAAAAAAATCCTAATGAAGTGGAAGACCCGCTGGCAGAAGAAAGGTACATGCCTGTCAAAGGGGTAACCCACCGTTATCCTGACCGCGCCATTTGGTACATTTCGCATGTATGTGCCGTTTATTGCCGATTTTGTACAAGAAAAAGAAAAGTGTCTGACCCAGAAGAAACTCCCAATCGGAATGAATGGGAGAAGGCCCTTGCCTACTTTCGCAAACATACGGAACTTCGTGAGGTCATTTTGTCCGGGGGAGATCCACTGACTCTTTCTGATTCCTCCCTTGATTATCTTTTAGGGGAATTAAAATCCATCCCTCATATCAACCAAGTACGCATCCATACCCGCCATCCAGTGACCATGCCCATGCGATTGACTGAGGAACTAGCTTTGGTGTTTGCCAAATATTTTCCTTTGTATATGGTCACTCATTTCAACCATCCGAATGAAATCACCGAAGAAACAAAAATGTATGTTATGCGAATGATAAAAACGGGGCATATTTCCATTTTTAACCAATCGGTTTTACTTTCTGGAATCAACGATGATGAAAAGGTTTTATCAGAACTTAACTATAAACTGATCTCCATCGGGATCAAACCTTATTACCTCCACCAATGTGATGAGGTTTTTGGGAGTTCCGATTTTGTTGTGCCAATCGAAAGAGGGATTGAGATTTACCGGAAACTTCGTGGTTATCATTCGGGAATCACAATCCCTAGTTATGTAAAAGACCTCACTGGCGGTGGTGGAAAAGTCCTTCTTTCACCAGATTATCTACAAAGGAAAACTAAAGATGGGTACCTTTTCCAAAATTACTTAGGAGATGAATATGAAGTCGGCCATTAAAATCATTTTTATTTTTTCTTTAATGGTTATGGTGGACTGCCAATCAGAGAAACAAATCCTTTTGGAAAATAAAGAGGAAACTTTAAAAGTAAATCCAAAATCGGACTCGAAAAAACACAACCTAACAAAAGAACTACGCCTCACCTACCATGCTGTTTGGGTGGCAAAAGAAAATTTTGAACTCCTAAAGTCTGGATCTATTTTTGGAACCGGAAATAGTTATGAAATTCGTTTGGAGACCGAAGGAAAAATCCAATGGATACGATTGTCCTCCACTGACAGAGAAAACCAGTCTCAGTTTCCTTACTTCTACAAAGACGAAGTCCAGAATCCAGATGTTTCCTATTTTGTTTGGGGGAATAAAAAATGTAGTGTCCTCGTGTTTTCTCTCCCCGACGGAATGCGATACGCTCGCTGGGAAGGAATCCATAACGGGTTTTTACTCGTTTTTGAGACCACCGCTCTCAATGAAATCAGTGCAAAAGAACTGGCAAAAGAACTCCACCTGGTGGTGCAACAATCTCTGGAATTGTATTAGGCCTTTAATTTTTGCCAAAGCCCTGTTTTTTTCAAAAAAAAGATTAGGCAAATAGGCAGTGGCCGTTAGGCTTTGGGGAGAAGTTTTATGTGGTTAAAATTAGGTGAATCGGAAGTTATCAATTTGGATTACGTTGCCTCCATCAAAAAAAATCCCAACCAACCTTCCATTGAAATCATTTACCAAGATCTCAATAATGTAAAATCCTTACCTTTTCCAGGCAAAGAAGAACGCGATCGAGCCTTCAAAGCCATTTTAGAAAACCTTTCCCGAATGAAATTATACTTTGAATAAACTATGGAATTTGAAGCACTAAACCCCAACCTTTATGCACAAGTTTTGGATGAATTAGAACTCATCCCGTCGACGAAACCCTATCAAATTCTTTTTTATGGATCCAGAGAACGGGGGGATTTCCATCCAGATTCTGATCTCAATTTTTATTTGGTGGCCCATTCCACCGACCAAATGAAATCACAATTTATAGATTCCATTTCACGCGCTTTACAGAAATTAGAAGATGTTGCCCCGGTGAACATGATTGCAGGAGATGCGGACTCTCTTCGTCACAGGATTAAAATTTCGGAACCGGGAAGTTTACAACTGATGGAAGCCTCTTCTGTATTTTATGGAGAAGGTTTATTTGAAGATTTAAAATCTGATTGGGAGAAATGGAAACAAAGAGAGATCCCCAAATCGGATCTAATTGCTTATTTAGAAAAAAGAATTCGATTTTTCAAACAACAGGTCACAAGAAATATCAAAGATGAAATCTCCCAATTAGAGCGAATTACCACTCTTACCTTACACATCTGGGCGCTACAGAATATCCAGGACCTAACTCATATTGAACTTTTAAAAATGGACACTCCCGACCAAGTGGCTCCCTTATTCACCAATCTTTACAGAAAGGAAATGGAGGATTCGATTTGGGAACTTTTGGAATTACAAACTAGAGTGCGTAAATTAAAAGTAGATGTACGTTGGAAACGAGACGTATCCAGAGAAGACATCCACGAAACCAAATACAAACTCATATCCTTACGTAAAGACGAAGAATTTATGATGAACCTTTGGGCATAAAAACCAAAAGTTTTCCAACGCCTAAGGTGCGATTTGTTTTTAACAGAACCGCAACTAAGTGATTCCACACTCCTCTATTTGCTTTTTTCTTGTTCCGAAAACTCGGAAAGAAAAGACTCATATCCTCTATCTTTCAGTTTGTCTTTGGGAATAAACTCCATTGAGGCAGAATTCATACAATAGCGTTTGTTTGTTGGCGCTGGCCCATCATCAAAAACATGACCTAGATGAGAATTTGCTTTTTTGGATCGCACTTCGGTACGAATCATCCCAAAAGAATTGTCTTTTACTTCGACTACGTTTTCTTTTACGAGTGGTTTTGTAAAACTAGGCCACCCAGTCCCTGACTCAAATTTATCCTTCGAACTAAAAAGTGGTTCTTTGGAAACAATGTCTACGTAGATACCCTGTTTATGGTTGTCCCAATATTCATTCTGAAAAGGCGGTTCTGTTTCGTCCTCTTGGGTAACTCGGTATTGCAGATCGGTCAATTTTTTTCGAAGGACAGGGTTATCAGGTTTTGGGGAAGTATAAGAGGTTGTCTCCATACAAAAGGTAAAAAACAACAAACCGAAAACCACAGGAAAAAAAAGGAAAACTCGCAAGATGGAACGATTCATAAAAATTAGACTAAAGGAAAAACAAAATTTTACTTTTCTTTAAACGAAAATCATTTCGTCTAAACCTCGTATGCTGATTGCTCCTTTACCAAAAAATGAGGCAACTCGCCTTTTGGCTTTAAAAGGGCTCGAAATCCTCGACACACCGGAAGAGGAGATGTTTGATGAAATCACACGACTTGCTTCCCTGATCTGTAATGCACCCATTTCTCTTGTCAGCCTGATTGATGAAACAAGACAATGGTTCAAATCCCACCATGGACTGAACTCAAGAGAAACTTCGAGGTCCCTTGCCTTTTGTTCCCATGCCATTTTAGGGGATGATCTTTTTTTAATTCCTAACGCAAAAGAAGACTTACGTTTTCAAAACAACCCTTTGGTTGATGAAGCTCCGAATGTCATTTTTTATGCAGGGATTCCCTTGGCCTTAGATGACCAAATCAAACTGGGGACACTTTGTGTCATTGATAACAAACCAAGAGAACTGAATCCAGAACAAATCCAAATGTTGAAGTTACTTGGAAAACAAACGGTTCGTTTGTTACAAATGCGAAAAGACAGGGACAGATTAGAAATTGAAAAACGTTCTGCAGAAAGAGCAACAGCTGCAAAACGAGATTTTATCGCAGCCATTAGCCATGACATCCGAAACCCTCTAAACTCTCTTCTTGGCATGTCAGAAATGATTCGAGACACTGAAATAAACCCAACAGTTCTTAGTTATGTGGATCATATCAAAAATGCTGGAGAAGTAATTTTACATTTAGTTAACGATACCATTGAACTATCAAGATTAGAGGAAAGTGAAAGTTCTTTGAACAAAGAGTGGTTCCATTTGGGACAATGTTTATCGATTTTTAATTTGTTTTTTATCCAAGAAACAAAACGGAAGAAAATTGAATTTAAATTGAATAATAATGTTTTAGATCAAACCTTTCTTTTATCTGACAAACGAAAATTAGAAAAGATCATTTGGAATTTAACTGCCAATGCGGTTAAATTTACATCAAAGGGAATTGTAGAATGTTTTGTTGATTTAGAAAACAAACTAGAAGCAAATGCTATATTGCATATCCATATCAAAGACACTGGTCCGGGAATTTCTCCCGAAGTGAAAAACAAACTTTTCCAAAAGTACAACGAGTTTGTACCAGAAGGTTGCGAAATTTCTGGATCGGGTCTTGGATTATCGATCGTAAAACTCTCCTTAGAAGAGTTAGGTGGGAGTATAGAGGTAGAATCCGAACTAGGTAAAGGTTCCAGTTTCAAAGTTCAAATACCCGTTGTTTGGAAAAAAGAAGAAAATCCAAATCTTACTTCCGAAAATAAAACAAAAAAGGAAATCACTTCCCTCGAATTTCATAAAACTCTAAAAGTTTTGATTGCTGATGACAACGAACTGAATCGAAAAGTCCTTCGAAGTTACCTCAAGTCCCTTCCTACAGAAATCACCGAAACAAATAACGGAATTGATACACAAAGAGAACTGGACCAATCCCAATTTGACATTGCTTTTTTGGACATTGAAATGCCAGGAAAACATGGGACCGAAATTGCAAAATCCCTCTCAGGAAAACACAACCGCCCCGTTCTTTTTGCCTGCACTGGGCTTTGTATGCCGGAAGAAAAAAACCTGATTTTGGCTTCTGGATTTGATTACTTTATGCCCAAACCCTACTTAAAGGAAGAACTATACCTCCATCTCAAAGAAATCGCTGCAAAGATACCCGGAGCCATTTAGGTATTTTTACCTTTCTTTTTTAGGCCGTTTTTTTATTGTATCCTATTTCCATGACTAAGAATGACACCGAAGTTGGAAATGACTTCCAATCCTTCGGATTACGTCCTGAAATACTACAAGGAATCACTGAAGCAGGCTTCGAATCACCAAGCCCTATCCAAAAACAAGCGATTCCGCTCGTATTGGAAGGAAAAGATTTAATCGCACAAGCGCAGACCGGAACCGGAAAAACTGCAGCTTACGGACTCCCCTGTTTGAACCGAATCAATGTGGAAGAAGGCATGCAAGTGCTTGTCCTCACACCCACTCGTGAACTTGCATTGCAAGTATCAGATGAATTGTACAAACTGGGAAAACATTTAGGAATCAAAACCACCACGATTTACGGTGGAAGTTCCTATTCTAAACAAATCACTCAAGTGGCCAAAGGTGCCCAAGTTGCCGTAGCAACTCCTGGAAGACTTCTTGACCTTCTCAAAGGGAAAGAACTTAAAAACTTCAAACCATCCATGGTGATTTTAGACGAAGCAGATGAAATGCTTGATATGGGATTTATGGATGATATCGAATCCATCTTTAACTTACTTCCCACCAAACGCCAAACATTATTATTTTCTGCAACAATGCCCGAACCAATTAAAAAATTGGCGAGTAAGTACCAAACCCACCCTGCACATGTAAAAATTGCAGCAACAGAAAAATCTTCTAAGAACATCGAACAAGTGTACTACGTGATCGATGAAGCAGAACGTGAAATTGCTGTTGTTCGAATTTTGGATTATGAAAACCCATACAAGGCAATCATCTTTACCAAAACGAAAAAAGAAGCGGATGATTTAAAAGCGACCCTTGGATTTAAAGGATATCCGGTAGAAGCGCTCCACGGAGATCTAAACCAAAAACAAAGAGAACAAGTTTTAAAAAGCCTCCATGATGGCCGAGTTAAAATTCTTGTGGCAACAGATGTTGCGGCACGAGGTCTTGATGTAAAAGACTTATCTCTTGTGATCAACTACCACCTACCCTTTGATAGCGAAAGTTATACTCATAGAATTGGTCGTACAGGTCGTGCTGGGAAATCGGGGAAAGCTGTAACTCTTGTAACAACAAGAGAATCTCGTGCTCTTCTAAGACTAAAGGGAACTTCTGGAACCAATCTAACGATAGCGGCACTTCCGACGAAAAAAGAAGTGCTGGCACGCCGAGAAGAAGACTTTTTAAATAACGTTGTGGAAACCGAAATCCATGTTGATGCAGAAGAAGTATTAGAAAAACTTTTGAAGTTAGACGACAAACGTTCTGTAGCACTCAAACTTCTTTCCAATATGCTGGATAAAACCAAAATTAGTGGCCCTGAAAAAATCGGCAAAACACCTGGGGAATGGAGTGAAACTCCTCCGAGTGGTGGATCCGGAAGAAGACGTCGTGATGATGGTGGTTCAGGCGGTGGCGGTCGCGGTGGTTACCGTGGCGGAAGGTCAAATAGTGAACGCAGCGAAAGAGGCGAACGCGGAGAACGAAAAGAACGTGGTGGCGAAAGTAGCCGCCGTTCTACTAGCACCCCATCATCTAAAAAAGAAGGTGGAGTGTATGTGAAAGCGGCTGGGAAAAAAACTCAGCGTTTTCGAAACAAGTAGTGGCTCACAAACCACTCTTCACCGTTTCGATAACCCCATAACTCTGCACAGGCGAGAAAGAAAACTTTCCAATAGACAAACCATTTGGTTTTTTCTTTTTCGCCGTAAGTACTGGCAAGGATAGGCAAAAGTTTATCCTTGTTTTGGATCATATTCTCATACCAAGCTTCACTCGTTCTCGCATAATGAGTTCCATTGACTACCCAATGGTTTTCGATGAGAAAATCCTTTTGGAAATACAAAAACAAATCATCAGAAGGCATCTGCCCACCCGTAAAAAAGTATTTCGCCATCCAGTCGGTTTCATCAATGACTTCAAAAGGATAAGCAAATTCTTTATGGGTGAAGATATGGACAAAAAACTTTCCATCGGCCACAAGAAACTTTGATAACTTCTCAAAAAGTTTTTCGTAGTTTTTCATGTGTTCTAACATCTCGACAGAAACAATTCGATCAAATTTGTCTTTGGTCGTAAAATCATTCATATCTTTTGTGATGATGGTTAGGTTTTTTAAACCACGCTCTTTGGCACGTTTGTCGATGAATTCCTTTTGAGTTCGAGAATTTGAAACACCAGTAACTTTACATTTTGGAAATTTCTCAGCGATGTAAAGAGAGATACTCCCCCAACCACAGCCTAAATCCAGAACACGCATTCCATTTTTAATCTCTGCCCGTTCCACAGTGATCCGTAACATTTCTTCTTCCGATTCCGCAAAACTTGTATCCAGTGTTGGCCAATACCCGGAAGAATATTTCATCCTTGGACCCATTACATAGGTAAAAAAATCACTGGGGACTTCGTAGTGCTGTTCGTTAGCTACGTCTGTATGTACGGCAATAGGAGATTTTTTTAACTCGTTTACATAATTTATTTTATGTTGGAGCTGTGCCGTAGCATTGTCTTTTCTCTCTTGTTTGATTCGCAGTGCCAAAAGTTGTCGGATGCGAAATCGAATGAGCCAATCGGGAAAAATATCTTTTTCCAACAGTGAGTTGATGCTAAAAGAAGAACCCTCTTCTTTCTCTCTAGAATCCGTAAAATTCATGTTTTATCCTTTTTTATTTTTGTTTTGGAAACCAAGGGAAAAATGCGTTTGTGGTGCTCATGTATTCGCGAAAAACTTCACCTTTGGATTGAAGAGAATATTTTTCTGCAAAAGGGACGCCGGATACAAATCGTAACAATATAAACATAAATACTGGCGTAAGGAGGGAAAGGAGTGCCCAAGGTGCAGAAAGAATCGGGATGATCCCAATCCCCACCCAAATCACCCATTCAAAAAAATAATTGGGATGTCTTGTATACTTCCAAAGACCAAGATTACAAACTTTACCCTTATTATTTGAATCGGCCACAAACTTGTGAAGATCTCTATCGGCAATTCCTTCCCCAATCACTCCGATCACAAAGAAAATCCAGCCAAGAATTACCATCAAATATCCGTTAGGCCCCGTAATCCCTGAATTGGGGAATAAGTTCCACTGTGCTGCAAAGTAAAAAGGGAACGAAAGAAGAAGTGCAAGAAATCCTTGTAACATAAATACGTTGGTGAACATTTTTTGGTGAACTTTGTCACTGTAGTCCTTTCGAAATCCGGCGTATCGTTTGTCTTCTGGATGGTTTGTGCGGATGCGAGTGAAATAAAGAAAACCGGATAACCGGAGAGCCCAAATCCAAACGGGGACAAGCACAGCAAACTTTGCATAAACATTTCCAGATCCGAAAAAAACGATTACACTGGCAATCCCTGCGATGACAAGTCCCCAACCTACATCAATCACGGCATAGTTGTCTCTCGACTTCCCCCAAAGCCACATGAGACTCATAAAGAAAAAGGTAAATATAACAGCCGCTAAATATGAGTATAACAAATTTTCCAAAGGATAGATCCTCTCCCTAACCTTGGTTTAGACAGAGTTCAGTGTGGTTTGAAGTCCTCATAAAGTTTTTTATAAAGAATTTTTTCTAAAAATTTTGGAGAGAAAAATCGCATCCATTCTAAAAATTTTCCGGACAGATTGAATGTGACTAGCCTTGCTTCTTTGTCTTTGGCCACAGACATCAAAACATGGGCCACTTCTTTTGCACTTTTCCGTTTTCCTTTGGCAGGAGGTTCCGATAGAGCCCCTCCACTCGCATCAAGACCTGAAGTTCGTAAAGCTGTGTCGGTATAAGGAACGCAAACAAGAGAAACGCCAAGTCCCGATTGTAAGTTTTCGATCCGAAGGGATTCGAGGGCTGCATGTAAGGCCGACTTGGATGCTGAATAAGCCGCACGACCCGGCACTCCATAAAGGGCAGAGACAGTAGATGTGGTGACAATATTTCCTTTGGCAGAAAGAAGAAGGGAAAGGAGACCACGGATGAATTGGATGGGACCAAAAAAATTGGTGGCAAAGGTTTTCCGATACACGTCCATCGAAAGGGAATCAAAACGACCATGAGCCGTAATCCCCGCATTATTGAATAATACATCAACTTTAGAAACTTTTTTTTGGATCCACTCAATTGCATCCAACACAGAAGTGGGATCCGCCAGATCGCAAGCGACTCGGTGAATGAGAACGTCCTTGTGTTTGTTTTTGGGTTCTGAGATTTCCGCAGCACGTCTTGCCACAAGAACGAGCTCACATGGGAATTTAGCCAATTCTTCATACAATGCTTTCCCAATTCCACTCGTTGCTCCAGTGATCACTACCACCCTATCGTTCCAAAAATCTTTTTTCATAACGCCCCTTTCTTCTGATTCCCACTCGACAAAGGATACGGACACACGAGGATCTGACGAGTGAATTTTGATTCTAAATGGCAAGAGGGACTATGTTAAATCAAGTTTGGGAAATCCAAGGATCGTTCGGGTTAGAAAATCTAAAAAAATCCACAAGAGATCTTTCAGAATCACTTGCTCCCAAAGAAGTTCTTGTTCGCCTAACAGCAACTTCTCTCAACTATCGTGATTATTTAATGGTCATTGGAACTTACAATCCAAGACAAAAACTCCCACTAATTCCCTGTTCGGATGGAGCAGGTGTGGTGGAGGCTGTGGGATCTGAGGTCAGTCTTTGGAAAAAAGGAGACCGAGTACTACCGATCTTTGCGCAGAGGTGGATGGATGGAGCTCCGAATATGGACAACCTTCGCTCCACACTCGGTGGACCACATGACGGCTGTTTAGCGAATTATGGGAAATTCCAAGAAGAAGGACTTGTTGCAACTCCAAGTCACTTAACAGACAAAGAAGCTGCTACCTTAGGATGTGCTGGTCTTACTGCATACAATGCTGTTGTAAATTTTGGAGGAATTGAACCAGGCTCTGATGTACTTTGCTTGGGAACCGGTGGAGTTTCTTTATTTGCTCTTCAATTTGCAAAAATGATGGGAGCAAGAGTCATCGTCACTTCCTCAAGCGACGAAAAACTTGCTCGTGCCAAATCTCTCGGTGCTGATGAAACCATTAACTATGCAACCAAATCCAATTGGGAAAGAGATGTCCGCAAACATACAAAAATGGCAGGAGCCGATCTCATCATCGAAGTGGGAGGCGCCGGTACCATGCAAAAATCTATGATGAGTGTCAAACCTTATGGAACCATTGCCCTGATTGGTGTTCTTGCAGGTGGGGAATCGAGTCTTTCTCTATATCCAATCCTCATGCAAGGTGTCAAAGTCCAAGGTGTGATTGTGGGAAGTCGTGCCGATTTTGAAAAAATGAATCGAGCCATCGAACAAAATAAAATGAAACCGGTTGTAGACAAAGTGTTCGGTTGGGATGAAGTCCCCGAAGCATTGGCGTATTTACAAACAGGAAAACATTTTGGAAAAGTGGTAGTGAGTTGGGAATAAGTTCCTGTTTCGACTGGTGAGCGTATACTTTCCCTGACCACGCCCCCACACTGAATTTGGGAAGACCACTGGATGAAAATTTAATTTATGTTAGATGATGCAGCATATGGGAGGTGAAAATTAAAGGTTTCTGGAGAAAAGGTAGGGAATATTTACATTACAACTAACTAACACAGAAAAGGATTTGATTTAATCGAATAACAAATAAACGGAGAAAATTTTGTGGTCATCCGCCTTTACTTTATCACCCTGTTTTGCGAACATCCGGTCAAAATAAATGGTAAATATGCAAAATTTCCAGTTGAACCGAGAAAGAAAAAGAAAAGAACAAAATTACCTCTTGACAAAAGTAGTCACAATGGTCACAATTTAAATTATGATTTCAGTTGGAATTCGAGAATTAAAATCCCATCTTAGCCAATATATCGAATTAGTTAAGAATGGAGAAAATGTTTTAATAACAGAACACAACAGAGTTGTAGCTGAGTTAAAATATCCCGGTAAAGAAGAATCTACCAATAATATACAAAAAATTTTGAATAAACTGGCTAATGAGGGTAAATTAATTCCTGCTAAACGCAAAGCTACCCAGATTAGTAAAAATCAAAATCTAAGTCCCAAAAAACAGGCTGACTGGTGGGCCATATATCAAGACTCAAAAGAAGATAATTTATAATATAAATGATTTACTATATCGAAACGAGCATTTTACTTTCGATCATTTTAGGAGATCATTTCAACGATAAAGCTGTAAGCATTTGGAATGCTCAGAGCGAAAAAGTAAGCTCGATCCTAACTTTAATAGAAGCGACAATAGTTCTTAGGAGATTCTTTAAAGCCAATAAAAAGAATCTTTCATCCCATTGGCTCTCAAAACAGGAAAAACAACTTAAAGAACTCCTTTCTGAATGTTCTTTAATGAAAATTGACGAGAATATCCAATCTATCATTGAATTAAAGAAGGATATTGCAGACTGTAGATCATTGGATGGCATTCATGTTGCAACTGCAATATTCCTAAAAGATGTAATGCATTCATCTAACTTTGCATTTTACAGCTTCGACAATAGAGTAAACGAAGTTGCAGCAAAATTCGGACTAAGACCTGGCGTCGCATAACAGCGACTTAACGCTTCGCTTCGGCACAAGGCCTCGTTCGGTCTACGACATGTTTGCGAAATCAGTCTCAGACTAGAAAATAAAATTGACAAATACGAAAGAGTATCGTATTTTATATCGTATGAAAGTAACCGCAATACTGCCTGATGATTTAATAACCGAAGTTCAAAAATATACTGAAGGAAAAAATATTACTGATTCTTTACAAAAGGCACTTTCAGAATGGGTTAAACTTGCAAAAGTAAAAAAACTAAATGAAAAATTAAGAAAGCAACCTTTGCACTTTTCCAGCGAATTTAATGCTGAAAAAATTAGAAGAATCAATAGATCATAATGATTTTAGTTGATACTTCAGTTTGGGTTGAATTCTTTCGAGGAAAAGAACCCTATTTTTCAAAGTTAGCTGGGTTGATAGAATCCTCCGAAATAATTGCTCACGAAGTAGTTTTTGGCGAACTTTTACAAGGATGTAAGAATAAAAGCGGAATGGCTTTCGTTTTAGATTATTGGGAAAGTTTAAATAACATTTTGTCAAATGGAACGTTCATACAAGCTGGAAAATTATCTTTCGAAAACAAACATTTAGAGAATGGAATCGGGATTATCGATTCTATTTTGATCTCTGAAACAAAACAAAAAAATTTAAAACTCTGGACTTTAGATAAGAAAATTTTAAAAGTCCTTCAGGCACAGCATATTTACAAATTATAGCAAACGAATCGTATAACAGCGGGCAAACGTCGCCTCCCCTAGCTTGCTCCTCATGCTTTATGGATTGCTATGAATACCAGCTTCCTACCTTGTACGTGAATTGCAACTAAACCCATTCTCCGAATAAGCAATACATTTCGTACATTCCTTGCGCAAATTAATTAATAAAAAAACATTTTCACCATCTATTGAACTAATTGTTTAAGACCAAACTATCTTGTTGTTTTCGTATACCCTACCAAAAGATACAATTTGTACAATATTTTAGGCACTCTTCATATTTTTTGCTACTTTTGATTTAAAACGTACGATTCTTGCATTTCCGCCTTTCATAGGAGAAGACCGCAAATCTGGTCTTTAAGAAAATGCAGAAGCGAAGATTATCTTTTTTATTCTTTTTATCACTAATGACTGCGAGTTTGGAAGCCCAAGTAACTACGCCCGAAACTCCAACAACTGCGCCAAATCCGAGTTCTACGGTATCAACGGTCACAGAAATAAAACCGCCTCCACCACCGTCCTGGTCTGATGGATTTAGCGCCGGGGCTATGGTTCGCGTTCGTCCTGAAATGAAGTATAACTTTGATTTCAATCGAACCACCAATGACAATGTCGATTTTACGGGGCAGAAGATACAATTTTGGATTCAAAAAGAATTCACAAAAGATGTAATTGCAAAAATCACTTTTCAAGATGCAAGGTTATGGGGTGCCGAAAAAGGTTCCCTCTCAGGTCTTTCGACTGCCAACGATGGAACAAGACAAAGTACAGATGTGCGCGAAGCCTATATAGAAGTAAAAAAAAATTTAGGCCTCCCTCTCCATATCCAAGCAGGCCGTCAAATTTTGCGGTACGGTGATGAACGTTTGGTAGGATCATTGGACTGGACAAATGTAGGTAGAAGTTTTGATGGCCTCCGAATCAAATGGGAGGATAAGTATATATCTTCCCATATATTTGTCACTTCAGTCAGTGAACGCCACTCCGATATCACAGGCAACACAACTTCCTTCGGTGTCAAAAACCAATACAATACTTATATGGATTGCCCCTACAATGGTAGAAAACCATGCACTGCCAAACTAGATGCCCAAAGACAGGAGTTAGGTGATTCTTATTTTACAGGTTTTTACAATACATTAAAAGCTTCTGATTATCTTCACATTGATTTGTATTATTTAGGATTACAAAAAGAATACTTACGAACCAACCAGTCTCTCATCCTCACCACAGGAGAAACGGGAACTCCAGAATCTCGAGCCGGTAGATGGGACATCCTACACACATATGGAATCAGGTTGACCAATAAAACCCAAACTGGCAAAAAATCCTTACAAACTTTCGATTATTCTTTTGAATATGCGGTACAAACTGGGACAACAGGAAAATCCATCGGTCCGAGATGGGATGACAATAAAACAGAAGTTACATTAAATGATCCATTGACAAATACAAACTACAACCGGAACATCTACTCAGAAAAAGAAAGATACAAAACTTATGCTTTTGGGGCCGATTTTGGTTATACAATCAACAAACTGAGAATTGGTGTTGCCTATGATGTCGGAAGTGGAGATACCAACCGAACAGATGGATCCGTCGCCAGTTTTCAAAACCTATATCACACCAATCACTTATTTTATGGTATGGCTGACCAAGTTAGCTGGGTCAATATGAAATCAAAATCGGTAAATGCTAGTTATAATCTAGGGACTTACGGGTCTTTTCGTATCGATTATTTTGCAATTGAAAAACACAAACTCCAAGATAGTTGGTATGACATCGCTGGTGTTGCCAAATCAGGTGCAAGCACCGAATCAATAACAAACAATCAATACGATACAAGCCAAGTCTTTACTGAAAATGGAACCGGGAACAACCGCCCCGTTTCAATGCTCGGGAAAAGTTTGTTTCGTGAACTAGATATTAAATACAATGTCCCATATCAAAATCTAATTTTAGAATGCGGATATAGTATGATTTATGCAGGGGACGCCATCCAAAACAAAGTGAATGATCGCACGATTCAAGCCCAGGTGTATACAAATCAATTTACCAAAACTGCGCAGTTTGCATATCTTATGGTAACAGCCCAGTTTTAAAACAGAGGAGGATTCAGATCAACGTTTGATACGAGAATCGTATCAAAACATGGGAAAATTGGGAGGAAATTTCGAACTCAACATAGGGATCTTTGTAAAAAGAGTATCTTCCAGAATTCTAGTTTTTAAGAATTTAGGAAGATGGTCATGATTTTGAAAAAGGAATCAATTGATAAACGATCATTTCTCTTTTAGTTCCAATAAATCTTTCATGGTATTGTATTCTAAAGTAGCAGTCGCCTCAAGAAGGCCTTTTATTTCACCTAACAATCGCTCATCTCTATTTTTTCCTAAGGAATCGAACAAATTAGCAATCTCTGTCCAATGTTTTGCAATCTCTTTGAATTGAAGATGGGAATTTTTAAAAATAGGGTCTTTTGTTAATTCATAAGAATCCAAAAGAAAGTCCCTATACAAATTGCGAAACAAAGCACCACCCGTGCCAGCCTTTTCCATCATCATGGCAGTGGTGCCAAAATCTCTTTGGATGTCTTTTGAAGAATGAAACCACTTCTCCAAATTGGATGCCAGTTTTCCAATTCCTTTATAAGAAACATTAGTAATGGGAGGATTGAGGTACTCACGAGCGTTATTTTTTGTCGCAAGAACCACCACCTTCCCCAAGTTTGTCTGTTTTTTCCCTGCCGCAATGGTATAAAAAAGATTTTTGGAAGCCATTGGCCCTTTTTCATTTCTTGCCAATTCTAAACTTTTTAAGGAAGTCTTTGCCTTAGTTCCCTGTTGTTTTGTATCCACCAAATAAGCATTTGTCGCGTCATATCCATAAAGAGTAGCATAATGACCGGCAAAATGAATAGGTTTCGAAAAATACTCCAAATGAAAACAATCCAATTTTAAACCAACAGGTTTTCCTGAATCAATCAGATCCCGAACTGATGACCATGCCTTTTGTTTCGAAGTTGTTTCTTGAACGTCTAATTTTAGATTTAGATTTTTAGTTATATTTTCAGTGAGTTGGTCTGGTCTCGTCCGTCCCCCAATAAAAGGGAAGTCCATCGACTTCATGTTCCAAAAGATAAAACTAAGCCCTTCTCCAATGCCAAATAACATAGGTTCAGAAAGTTCAATCCCAATATGTTTTAAAAGAGTACCGGTAGTTGTTGTTTCGCAGTGAACTCCCACAAAAGGAGAAAGTTTAGTTAAAATCATAATTTGAGTGATTACCAACGTTGTAATGGTTTTGCATAAACCACTAAAATATTTCCGTTTAGTTTGTTTTCAAGCCTTTGACAAAGTGTAAGGGCTGTCGATTCTAAAATAGCGAATTTAAAAGTAGTACATAAACCTTTTGGTTTTGCTGATGTTCCTTTTTTGTAAATTGCCAAACAAACATTCAATTGTTCTTCAATGAATATACATTCTTTTTCTAAGTCTTGACTTGGGACAACTAAATCAGAAAGATCATACGAATTGAATTCAAATTCTGGAATCCAATCATAGAGAATACTACTAGTAAGAAAAGAGTTTGAGTTCATTGTTCACTTAAAAATTTCCGAAATTCAAAATCGAAGGGATCAGAGTTTCTTTTAATAAGTTTTTTATTCATGAGTCAATTCATTCCACGACCAATCCTTCTATGATAATGGTCCTCTGAGAGTATAAAGCGCGATTGGATGCCAAAAGAAATTGAGCACCAGTAGTAAAAGTTCGAATTACTGAATCTATCACGTTTTCTTTTGAATAAATTCTAAGATTAAAAATTTTCTTCGCATTGGGAAGTTGGTTTCTAAAAATTTCATCAAGGTCTAATGTATCAATCGGTTGTGTGTCAAAAAGAAACCATGAAAGTTTAGTTTCGATGGAAAAATGCCTGAATTTTTCGTTGTTCCCTAGCTCATAAGAGAAACTAACAGGAATTTTTGTGTCAGTAATTTCATATTGGTAGGAAGCACAGCCAATCAACAAGTGAAAAGTAAAAATGATGGTAACAAAACACAACTTTTTCATTTGAGATCACTCCCGCTCGTTTGCGAATAGACATTACCTTTGATGTGAAGAGTATATGGTCGAACTATGCCAATCGTCAGTAAATCATAGACTCCATCTGAAAATTCATATTCTTCCGAAATCTTAAGATCCCCAATATGAGAATTGGGATACTTTAAATATATTTCAGTTAAAAGTTCATCCAAAGATTTATCCCTAACATTTGAAAGTCCCCAGAACATATAAACACGCGTATAAGAAAAGCGAAACGAATCCGTAACAGAATATCCCTCATTAGAAGAGAAACCGTTGAGACGAATTTTACTTTTACCCCATGTCTGGTAGTAAGAAGTATTAGCACAATTTAGCAATAATGTAATCAAAATGTATAAAAAGATATTTTTCATAACTGGCTCCTAAATTTAGGATTTAAACACCAATTGCAAGCAAACTTTTGCTAAACGATGATTTAACCAAGACCGACATCAAGAGCCATCATTAGAACAAATCCAAACATAGCGCCAAGTGTCGACATCTCTGTTTCTTTTCCGGTATGAGATTCTGGGATGAGCTCCTCTATCACTACAAAAATCATTGCCCCCGCAGCAAACGATAAAGCAAATGGCAAAATACTTTCTACATAAAAAACAAGGGCTGCACCCAATAGTCCACCAATTGGTTCTACAAATCCAGAAAGTTGTCCATACGTGAAACTTTTACGTGCCGAAAAACCTTCACGTAACAATGGAATAGAAACAGCAGCGCCTTCTGGAATATTTTGAATCCCAATTCCAAAAGCAACCACCACCGCTGCCATGAATGCCTCATAAGTGAATCCATCACCAAGCGCACCAAAGGCGACACCCACTGCCAAACCTTCAGGGATATTATGAAGTGTAATTGCAAGTATTAGGAGCATACTCCTTTGGAAAGATGATTTCCCCCCTTCCAAACGATTTTCTTCTAAACCAACATGAAGATGAGGAAGAAGTTTATGTAAAAGATATAAAGACAAACCACCAGACAAAAATCCAAGACTTACGTGGAGCCAAGCAGGTTTCCCAGCGTTATTCGAAAGTTCAATGGATGGCAATAAAAGAGACCAAAAACTTGCCGCAATCATAATCCCAGAAGCGAAACCGAGCATTGCATTGAACACAGGCCTTGGAACTGTTCGAAAGAAAAAAACAAACCCAGCACCAAATGCTGTACAAAACCAAGTAAATCCAGTGGCAAGTAGTGCCAAAACCACTGGGTGAAATGATAATAGAGAATCTAACATTTATTTGGCTGGCATCATTCCGACAAATAAAGAACTCATTTCTTTCGCACGCCAAAGCCCATCGGAATCTTTTTCAACAGTCACTGGCCGAAAACTTGAAGCACCACGAGTTGCCACAAAAAGTTTAATTTTGCCAGTAGATTCCTCACCGGAATATGGATTCGTATATGTTTCGACTGTGAAAGGCAAACTTGCTGTGTATCCATTGGAAGGCTCTGCCCCTTTCCAATAACCATTTGATAACATTTTGTATTTATCCAGTTGGCCAAGGAGATATTGATCACCATTCCCCAAGACCATTCCATCCACTGCAGATGGTTTCGTAGACTTCTGTCTATTTTTAGAAAGAACAGAAATAGTCACAGCTTTCGTTCCGAGTTCTTGGTTTTTACCATAAAGAGAAATCGCAAGGACAAGGATGGCAACTCCTCCTTCCGGTGTGGTGGCAATCGAAGATTGGAGGGATTTAAATTCTTCAATGGATGCCGGTTCGAATGAGAAAACGACAGGATTGCGAGAAGTTAAGTTTTGGGCAAAGGCCTGACCTGTTAGAAAGAAAAGGAGAAATACCAAAATGGGAAGTTTTTTCATAATCTGAGAATGTAGGGAAATTTCCGATATTAATCAATTTATTTTCCATTGGCTTTTCAAAAAAAAGAAGACATAAAAGATATACCACTGAATATCCGTTAGCAGGTTATAAGCTAACAGATAGTTAAATGAAAAATATGCAACTTATTATCATCCCAATGGTAGGTTTATTTCTTACTTTGTTTTCGGTATACAATTGCGGTGCCGATGAAAAAAAATCCTCTCAATTGTTACCTTTATTGGCTCTAGGCCTCCTAGCAGACGGAAATCTAGAAGGCCAAGTATGTGATATAGATTCAGATTGTGCATCAGGTTTGTTCTGCGGAGATGCTTATAATTTAGATACCCCTTACACTTATAATTTGTGTACTCCAATTCCACCAATTTCAGGAACGATCACTGGCAATGGAACAGGGTTATCAGCAACACTCGCAACCTTGACTCCAGTCGCTGATTTTTCGCTTACAATCAACACACCAGGCAAATATGTTTTTTCAGCATCTTCAACAATCATTAATTCTTCGGTTGTAAGACCAGAAATTAGTATCTACCCTACTTCAGGAAGATCAGCAATCAAACAAGCAACAAGAAATCCTGGGAGCAATTACCAATTAACTTCTTATATATTTTCGGATCCGGGAACTTATCGGGTGCGAGTGTCTACTTTCTATTTTTCAGGTAGTTTTGGCGGGGGAGTAAGGTTCTTTGCTGCCAATGGTGCTGTCAGTTCTGGTGGTGGGAGTTGCACTTTTATTGCCTTCGGTAAAAATCGATGTGAAGATTTTGCAATCAACAGTTTGTTTTTAAGTACATATTGTTCCTCTTTTCTTGCAGGTACTTATAGTGCAAACTCTTGTGCTATTCAGAATGCTTCTAAAACTCTCATTGGCAGATGTACAAATGGGGTTGGACAAGCACCCTATTACGGGAATGGAATGGTGACTCGCCATTTTTATGATACAAGTACTCTTACAGATGTTGCCTCTGAATGTCCCAGTTATGCTGGTATCCAATTCTAAAAAATAATTAAAAAAAACTTTACGAAAGCCTTTTGACAAAGAAAGGTTTTCGTATGAAAAAAATTTCCATTTTTTTACTAATACTTGCTCCTCTCCTAATTACCGCACAAACATTAAAAGATGCGAAAGAATTCCAAGCACTCTCTAAAAAAATGTGTGCCAAAACTTCTGAGTGTATGAAGGAAAAGTTAAAAGATCTTCCTGCCGATCAAAGAAAAATGATCGAGTCACAATTTGTGAATGGAAACGTCTGCGAATCTAGATATAAAAATTATGTGGTAGAAGGTCAAAAACCAGCAAACAACCAACCCACAAAAAAACTCACCAAACAAGATTTGGAAGACATGAAAAAATGTGCCAAAGATATGGCAGCGTTTTCTTGTGCTGACCTAGAAGATGGGAAAGTTCCAGAATCTTGCGAAAAATTCCAAGAAGAGGACTAAACTTAAACTTCTATCCAATACGGGCTAATTTCACCTAGCCCGTGTTTACCGGATAACCTCAAAATCAAACGATCCATTCCTATAGAAATCCCGGAACAATCTGGAAATCCATTTTCCAAGGAACCAAGAAACTCCTCATCCATTGGAAATACTTCTTTCCCCAATTTAGAACGTAACCCTTGTTCTTCGTAAAATCTTTTCCTTTGTTCCTTTGCATCGCTGAGTTCATAAAAAGCGTTTGCAAGTTCTAATCCGTCCCAATAAATCTCAAATCGTTTTGCCACCCCATCCACAACCTTTGCAAGTGCGGCACATTCAGGAGGATAGTCATACAAAAAAACAATTCCTTCTCCTAACATTGGTTCAACCAAATTGAGAAAAACCAAAAAAAAGAGGTCTTCGTATGGCCACTGGATTCTTTCCGATATAGGTGAGGAAGAGAGTTTTTTTACTTCTATCGTTTTTAACAAATCTTCTCTTAAAAAACCATGTCCGACATTTTGTAAAAAAGCCTCTTCCACTGATAAATGGCGAATCCATTCAGAACTTGACAATTTTTTTTGGTCATCTTCTTTTCCAAAAACAAAAATCAACTCTCTTAAAAACGTTTCGATAAATCGTCTCAAAGAAGAATCATCCATACCTTTGGCATAAAGTTCTAACATCAAAAATTCTTTAGAATGAAACCCACTGCCTATCTCTCCCGATCGGTATGTGTGAGCCAATTCAAAGATACGATTCATACCCTTGGCCATCATTTGTTTCAAACTGTATTCAGGTGAGGTAATCAGATATCCTTTCTCTCGTCCACTGGGAGAACGCACTTCAAATGGATCCAAATAAGGTTCCATCCCCACAATAGGTTTTAAGGTAGGAGTATCCACTTCCAAAAAACCATCTCTCCATAATATCTCACGGACCTTTCTCAATATTTGGGATCGAAAAATGAGTGTATCTTTTGAGAGTGAAACCATACCATTACCTCCAATGGCAAAAAAAACAAAATACCTTACTGTACGTGAAGTTCAGAATGCGTATGAAATTCTCATTTTGTCTAAGAACGTACACCCTGAATTGGAAGAAGAATTGGATTCGGTAATGCACATGTTGTTCTTCCAGACAAGATCGCATATCCAAATGGATCTTTCGAACTTGCCCTACCTTCCCCTAACACTCCTTACTAAACTCATAAATATTGCCCGTGACCTTCGTTTGAAAAAACGAGTCCTTGTCCTACTTGGATTACCTTTGTCCAGTTACATCTATTTAAAACGATTTGGCCTAATCCGACTAATTTTTCCGAGTGAAGCCACTCTTAGGGAGTCCCATCGAGGTCCCAGGGGATAATTTCTAAATTCACACCCAATTCACCTAACAAAAGCATAGTCCTTTTGTCGAGTACCACACCTTTTGTAAATTCAGAAGCAAACTCAACGGACACGTAGATGGTCGACTCGTAACTTTCAGTGAATTCTTTCAGGCTCTTACGAACAGGTGCTAAGGTTTTAAGCAAATTCCAAATGTGATCGAGGACAGGAAATTCAGGCCCTAACTTAGAATTGAGCTGCCAATGACTTGAAATTGTCATATTTTCTATGTCTTTTACATCGGCTCCGTGGTAATAGTCCGGTTGGATGCCCAATTTCTCAGTGACTTCCAATGGACGTAACTTTGGCCCAGAGAGGGCGAACATTGCCCACGATTTTGCTTCTCTTTGCGTTCCTGATTCCATTTTTTACTTTTTTTTTCTACTACAAGAACCAAATTGAGAAAGAACTCAAGGGAAAAACATGAAAAATATTTTGGTAATTGAGGACGATCCGGACATCGGGAACCTAATCCGGAAATCTCTCGATTCTGCTCACTACACAACCTCCGTTTTTGAAAATGGCGAAGACGGTTTGAAATTTTACAAATCCAATCATCCTGATTTAGTGATTCTGGATCTCTCGCTACCGGATATTGATGGTATGGAAATTTGCCGTAGCATTCGTAAATCTGACGAAAGCACTCCAATTTTTATTCTATCCGCAAGGACAGAAGAAATTGATCGAATCATGGGACTTGAGTTAGGGGCTGATGACTACATCACAAAACCATTTTCGGTTCGTGAACTCAAAACTCGAGTGGATGTATTCTTCCGTAGATGGGATAAAAAAATAGGGATCAAACCCAATGTGGGCCAAGCAGGAGAAATCATTCGTGGTGCTCTTAAAATTGATTCCATCCGTAGACGAGTCACTCTAAACGAAAACATCATCAATATTTCCAGAAAGGAATTTGACATCTTGCAACTATTAGCTGGATCACCAGGAAAAGTTTTTTCTCGCGAAATGATTTTGGAATCCGTTTGGGGTGTGGAATGGGATGGATTTGAAAGGATGATCGACAGTCATATCAAACGTATCAGATCTAAACTAGAAAAAAACTCTGCACAACCAGAATGGATCGAAACCATTTGGGGAATTGGTTATCGTTTTACTGACAACTTTGAAAACATAGTCGTTCCAGAATGAACTATAGATTATGGAAGAAGTAAAAAAAGATAAATCCCTCATCGACGAAATTAAGTTGTATGAGAAAAAAGCCAAAGAAATTGAACAAAGAGCCAAGGAGAAGTATATGGAACAAGTAAGCGACATCAAACAAAAGTTAGGTAAAGCAAGTGAAGAGGCTTCTATCAAAGCGAAAGAAGTCATCGACAACGTAGGATCTTATGTAAAAGAACATCCACAAAAAGCCGCAGTCATTGGTTTTGGTGTGGGCCTTGGACTTGGACTTGCTCTCGGCCTGATTTTTAAGAAGAAATAATTGGAAGAGAAACACACAAAACATCGTAAAAAAGGCGGAATCAAAGCTGCCTTCGAGGATTTAGTCGCTAAGGTTGTTGCCTATGGTGATGTGATGCTTATCTACATTCAGAAGAATCTCCAAATTTATATCAAAAATTTGGTGTTTTCTTCCGTTTGGATTTTCACGTCCATCTTCCTTATTTTTTTAGGACTTTTGTACATTTCGTACGGATTATTTTTAAGTATCCAAAAGTTTCTTTCCAGTGGGGACCCCATCCTTGCTAGTTTTGGAACAGGGTTTGGATTTTTAATTTTTGCTATTTTGTTTTTATCACTCGTCCTAAAGAAAAAATAAATCCATGCGCTTTAATCCCCTAACAGACCATGAACGTTATTTAGACAAAGATCCAAAGGACATGTCACTGACGGAACTTCGTATGTTACTTAAAATCAAACGAATGGATTTACAACTTGGTTGGAATGAATTTGAAGGAAAAATCAAATTCTGGCAACGAGTGGTTCGTTCCGTTCGTGAATCGGGAATGCTCGACCAAGTAAAAGAAGGAATCCAATCCTACTTACAAAATAAAACTTCTAAAGAATAAGGGATTCCACATTCGCAGCCGATCATTGTAAAAACAAACAAGGATTTCACATGGCTTCAGATGAAATTTTAGTATTTACCACAATTGGCGATCGTGATATGGCCGAAGAACATATCTCAGAAATGTTAGAACAAGGAATCATCGTTTCTGGAACGATTTTCCCGGAAGTGGAACTTGTTTACTTATGGGAAGGGAAAATCACTGTCGATACGGAAAATAAAATCCTACTCAAAGCAAAAGCTGACAAATACAATGCGATCGAAGAATACATTATGAAACGTCATCCTTACATTGCACCCGAAATCATTCGTTTGGATGTAAGTTTTGGAAGTCCCTCCTACAAAGCGTTTGTGGCCGACAAAATCAAAAAAAATTCGCAATAAACGAACGATGGAATGAAATTTTACTGATTCCTATCTCATGTTATATGGTAAAGGAATCGGTTGAAATCCGTTAAATGACCATTCGCTCAGCAATGCGAATAGGACAAATAGAAAAGTAATCCTACTGTTCTACACAAACAACTTTTGATACGTTGTTACATGCTTGGTTCCCAACGGAAAGTGTTGCACTCGTCAAATCATCATGAACAGCGAAGGATGTATTTGTTCCTCCTGCATTTGTCGTCCAATTAGAACAATCAAATGCACTACTTGTCCAATCGGTGTTCAGTCCAGTTACGATGCTATTTGTACCAGTAACGGTGGTTTGAAAAACATTTGTAAGAGGGAATGAAAAGACTCCATTCGCAGTTGTTGTTCCTATAACAGTTGTCCCGTCAATCCGTCTGTATTCTTTACTAGGTTTTAATACCCAATCGATGTGTTCACCCGTTCCCGTACTGCAGTTTGCATTTGTACAGGCTTTCCTATTGGTACCATCAGAAACGAGTGCTTTAAATGTGCGGCCGTTTGAAGGTTTCCGGCTATCGGCGGCACAGTTTGCATCAAGACCGGCTATCCCAGCATTCACAGTGGCATTGGCGGCCGTGGCAAATATCATGCAAAAACCTGTAGTTCCACAATTCTCAGTATTTCCAGAAGTATTTGTACTTGAATTTATAGAATTGATCGCTACGAGTCCAACCAATGCATCACTATTTTCATTTTCAGAATTACAGGAAGAAAACAATAAAATACTGCTGATGAAAACGATAAAGAAGGGGTAATAAGCTAATTTGAATCGAAACATGAATGGAAGAACTCCTATAAAATTAAGGCATTTGCCTAAACATGACTTTGTTGATCAGTGGTCTCTTTTCGTCAATTAGTTTCCTAAAAACTCAATATCTCTGCTTGGAATATAGGATTCCAAAAAGAGTACATGTTATGAATAAAGTTTATATCTATATTTGAGAAGGAATGCGAATGAAATTGGTTTCACTATTTGATAGTTTAACTTGCTGGAATTAAAAAGAACATGAAGGCGATAATTTTCACAATATCCAAATGGAGTTCAATCAAAAGACTTGTTTAAGCTAATTTGCCATCATAAGGTCAATAGGGTTGGGCTAAATCCGGACAAAAAAAGTGTTGCCAAATGACTACATATCATTGATTAGTCAAATGGCTACACAATGGATTTAAGAAGAGATGTTTTCCAGGCAATTGCAGATCCCACAAGGCGGGCCATCCTCCTCCTTGTGGCTACCCAGTCTATGACGGCGGGAGCCATTGCCTCCCAGTTTGATACTAAAAGACCCACCGTTTCCAAACACTTACAAATTTTAACAGAATGTGAATTGTTAAAAAAAGAACCTAACGGTCGTGAGATGTATTATCACTTAAACCCAAACAAAATGAAAGAAATAGCAAACTTCATTGAGCCTTTCCAAAAACTTTGGGATGACCGTTTTAACAAATTGGAATCGGTAATGAAAAACTATAAGACCAAAGGATAAAAATATGGAACTCAAAACAAAAATCTATGCGGAAGATGGAAAACAAGAATTAACCATTGAACGAAACTTTGATTTACCTGCTTCCTTGGTGTATAAAGCTCACACGGAACCAAAACTCATTGAAGAATGGATGGGGAACAAAGTTCTTAAGTTTGAAGCAAAAAACCATGGCAGTTGGATTTACGAAACCAAAAACCCAGAAGGGATCGTTTTGTTTCGGGCCAATGGAGTTTTCCTCAATATGATCGAAAATGAAAGTTTTGTCCGAACCTTTGAAATGGAAAACACAGGTTTTCCCATTCAGCTTGAGTTTTTTGAATTTCAAAAAATTTCGGAGAACCAATCAAAACTCAAAATGCATATCATCTACAAATCGGTAGAACAAAGGGATCAAATTTTAAAAATGCCGTTCGCTCAAGGAATTAATATGGCGCACAATCACTTAGAACAAGTGCTTAGTAAGAAAGGTTAATCTGAGACTTTTATAAAATAGATAAGACGTAAATGGAGCCATTTGAAATGAAACAATCAAATTCCAAAAGGAATCAAATCGATTTATATTTTCAAAAAATCAAAAACTGGAAACAAGAGTTTCAAATCTTAAGATCCATTGCATTAGAAATTGAATTACAAGAAGAAATCAAATGGGGACAACCTTGTTATACTCTGAATGGACAAAATATATTCCTGGTCCATGGATTCAAAGAATACTGTGCAATTCTATTTTTTAAAGGTGCTTTACTCAAAGATCCGAAAAAAATACTCATCCAACAAACTAAAAATGTTCAATCGGCAAGACAAATCCGATTCAAAAATGTTTCTGAAATTACAAAACTAAAAACAACCATAAAATCATATATCAAAGAAGCCATACAACTAGCACAATCCGGGAAAAAAATCGTATTGAAAAAAACCTCGGAATATGAATTTCCAGAAGAATTTTTAAAACGATTGGAAGAAGAACCAAAGTTACAAACAGCTTTTGAATCCTTAACCCCCGGCAGGCAAAGAGGTTACCTACTCCACTTTTCAGGAGCTAAAAAAACTGAAACAAGAGTAGAGAGAATCGAAAAACAAATCGCAAACATTCTGAAAGGCAAAGGTTTGAACGACTAAAGTTAAACTTAATTTGCAAAAATTCTTTGTCTTTCCAAGGACAAACTAAGAGAAACCGACTAACAAGGAATATATTTTATTTTAGGAGAAATCAAATGTCAGAAAAAACAAAAAAAATAGCTTATTGGTTTTTTACCCTTTGGCTGTCACTCGGCATGGTATCAACGGCGATTGTACAACTCATAAAACTTCCCGAAGAAGTAGAAAAAATCAACCAATTGGGTTACCCTACTTATTTCCTCACTTTGCTTGGGGTTTGGAAATTGTTCGGAGTGATTGCAGTTCTCGCACCTAAATTTGTTTTACTCAAAGAATGGGCTTATGCGGGATTTTTCTTTGCCATGTCCGGAGCAGCCATTTCACATATTGCCTGTGGCCATCCATTTGGTGAAATTTTTCCTTCTATCCTTCTCTTGGGGCTAACGGTTATTTCTTGGTATTTGCGACCGATCAATCGCAAAACATAAAATCAAATTTATATTAAAGAACTTCTTTAAATACCTTTTCTTTGGTCCCTCTCCGCTCATTACGGAATTGGGCCAAAGGGAGAAGTTCTTTCCAATTTGTATTTCAATCCATTATCACTAAATAACATTTTTACTTTATTTATATTCCTTGTACCAATTGTGGCATCCATAAAAAGCAATGAGTAAAAACACAATATATTCCAGAGTCACAAATGGAATTTCCTTTAAGGAATAAATGGTAATACAAACCACATCGACAAATACCCATAAAAACCAGGACTCCAACTTTCTCTCCGCAAGTAAAAAATTGGCGATGATACTTCCTACCGTTGTAAATGCATCCCAATACAAGAATTCAGGTGGCTTTACAAAAATACTAGGTAACAATAATGGCAGCCGGCTTGTGATCTCCCCAAGAAAAAAAGTTCCTAAAAGAATCACTAAAACAAGAAACAAGGTTTTTGTTTTGCCTAACGATTGGATTTTTACATAAGCTCCGGTTTTTTTTCGCCAGACCAACCAACCATAGACACTGGACCCAAAAAAATAAATTTGTAATAACATATCCGAATAAAGTTGAATTTGGAAAAACAAAAAGAAAAAACAAATAGAAGTTAAAATTCCAAAAGGCCAAGTAAGGATATGATTTTTAGATGCTAAGTAAACACAACCGAGGCCAGTGGTAGTCCCAATGAGTTCGATAAGACTGATAGGGTTGCCGAAAAACGAGAAAATCTGAAATTCTTTTGAAAAGAATAAGGATAAATCAAACATATTAAATCACTAAAAAAACAACGGCAGAGATACTACCAAATCAAACTTTGAAAAACAAAAATCGTTTTGTCTAAATCCTAAAAAAATCTTCCTTAAATCCCTTCTCGCCTAACCATTTACTTTGTAAAAGATTATATCCTACAATTTCAAAATCACGAGAAATCCATTTTCTGTATTTTTTTTTGGACCTTGAAAAAGCATATGGATCAATAAATTTCATTTCTTCTTTCATAACCGCATAGTCTTCATTAGTTGGAACTGTAAAATACAGATAATTACAATACTTAGCCATTTTTTCCAGAACATCTGGGATCATGGAATCGGGAAGGTATTGGATCACGGAATTACAAATCCCTAACTCCACTGGTTCCTTTTCTAACTTGGGGAGTTTGAAAGTTTCTAAGGATTCGTGGTATATATGAAACTTATCAGAACGTTTGACCCAGTCTTTTTTCTTTAAGTCTTCATAGGCCTCTTTGGAAGCATCCACTGCATACACTTTTACGGGAGAAAAAGTTTTTACCATCTCCCGAAGTAAAATTGCTTTTCCGAATCCGAAATCAGCCATCTTGTAAACAGAAATTTCCATTAACTGAAAGAGTGCTTTTAAGTATTCCGCATGTTGTTTGGCATTGTATGACCCATCTACATCAAGCCCATTCCCATAAATATCTGACCAATAGGAACCATCAAATTCTTTCCCATTTTTCCCAAAGCCGAAGTTTTGTTTTTTTAAAAAACTCTTCATTAAAACTGAACCCCTAAACTTTGGAGTTCTCGAATCATTTCTTTGATGTATTTTGGTTCTCTTGTGAGTTGGTCCACTTCCTTTTCAAAGGCTTTCGTTACCATAATGTTATCTTTTTTCACCCTGCTTAAATATATCTCAAGAGTTTCTTTTGTGATTTTTTTCTCAGGAAAATCTGACATTAGGGGATGAGAAAAAAATCTTTGTCGGATGGAATCTTCCAATTCCCTAATTTTAGTTTTTATAATTCCAACAAACCGTTTGATGGATGAATCATGAAAAGAAATGTCTGTTTGTTGGTTTGGCAAAAGGTCATCAACTTGCAATTTAATTTCTAAAATTTCTGCTATATTCATATTGTCTCTTGCACCAGAGAGTTTCGTCATGAGTTTGGATTTACGTTCCCGTAAAATTGGATCTTGTTCTTTATCAGGGTGAATGAGTTTTGCCAAATTTTTAAATAAGGTGTTAATGTCTGTGCTAAGTAAACGTTCTGCCTCTAATTGTTTTTTTTCTTTTTCGGTCTGTGCTTTTGATTTTTTGCGTTCCCCTGAATGGGGACGGGAACCTCGGAAGTACTCGGCGCGGTACTCTTCGTATTTTTCTCGGAATTCTCTATACTTTTCTTCGTGTGATTCTCGTTCCTCTTCAGAATCAAATTGAGTGCGGTTCAAATCATCTAAATCAATTTCAACACCAAACTTTTGTTTAATTTTTGATTCCATTTGATTTTTATACCTAAGTCTTTCCAATCGTTCGAATTTAGTTTCTAACTGATCGCGATAATTCCCGTAAAAAGAAGAATCTTCCATAATAGAATCGTTACAAATATCTAAAAGATAACGCCGAAGAAATTCCCTTTGCATCTTTCCAAAAGAAAGTTTTTCCTCAAGTAGGATGGCACACATGAGACTAAAACGTTCCTTTTCTAACTTTTTTTGTCTTTCCAATTGGGGTAAAACATCTTGCAGATATGTTTCATTTACAAGTTGAAACAATGGTTCAATTTCTTTGGAACGGTCCAAAGTTTCTTTATGTTTTTTTAGAGCATCGTTGAACTCTTTTTGCGCTTTGGTTTGATTGGATGCAACCCCAGTCCAAATGAGAGTTTCCTCTGTTGTTACATTTAGTTTGGATTTTTGTTTAGGCATTTATGGAAGGAAAATCGCCAGATGGGTCCCACCTGGCGACTGTTCAAAAGAATCGTTACTTACGCTTTCATCAAATTCAAAGCAGCACCTGCTTTGAACCATTCGATTTGTTGCGCATTATAAGTATGGTTCACAGAAATTTCATCCTTTTTACCATCCTTATGATTGAGAACAAGAGTAAGTGGTTTTCCTTCTGTAAAACTCGTGAGTCCTACAATATCAATCACATCATCTTCTTGGATTTTATCGTAGTCTTCTTTGTTTGCAAAAGTTAAAGCAAGCATCCCTTGTTTTTTCAAGTTGGTTTCGTGAATCCGAGCAAAGGATTTTACTAAAACCGCTCTCACACCTAAGTGTCTTGGCTCCATCGCTGCATGTTCCCTTGAAGAACCTTCTCCATAGTTCTCATCCCCAACGACAATGGATCCAATCCCTTGGGCTTTGTAAGCTCTTTGGGTTTGTGGAACAGGTTCATAGTTTCCAGTGAGTTGGTTTTTCACCTCATTGGTTTTACTATTGAAGATGTTTGTCGCACCGATGAGTAAGTTATTGGAGATATTGTCCAAGTGACCACGGAATTTAAGCCATGGACCTGCCATTGAAATATGGTCTGTTGTACATTTGCCTTTGGCTTTGATGAGTAGTTTTAGTCCTTTGAGATCTGTCCCTTCCCACGCTTTGAATGGAGCAAGAAGTTGTAATCGAGTAGATGCTGGATCTACAATGACTTGGACTCCGGACCCGTCTGCGGCAGGAGCGACAAAACCTGCATCTTCAACCGCAAAACCTTTGTTAGGGAGTTCCTCGCCAGTTGGTGGATCTAACTTTACCTGTTCACCCTTTTCGTTGGTTAAAGTGTCTGTGAGTGGATTAAATCCTAAGTCTCCAGCAATGGCAAGTGCTGTTGTGATCTCAGGAGACGCCACAAATGCATAAGTGTTTGGATTTCCATCTTGTCGGGCTTGGAAGTTACGATTGAAGGAATGGACAATTGTGTTCTTTTCCTTTTTTTCTGCTCCCACGCGAGACCACATTCCAATACAAGGACCACAAGCATTGGAAAATACTTTGGCGCCAATTTTATGGAAGGAATCTATGAATCCATCTCTTTGGATGGTGTAACGAACCAGTTCCGATCCAGGTGTGATGGTAAACTCAGCTTTGGTTTTTAAACCTTTCGCTGCGACTTGTTTGGCAAGGGAGGCAGCTCTTGAGATATCTTCATAAGAAGAGTTGGTGCAAGAACCAATAAGACCTACTTCTACTTTGAGGGGCCAACCATTTTTAATGGCTTCTTCTTTCAGCTTAGAGATAGGAGTGGCAAGGTCAGGTGTGAAAGGTCCATTCACATATGGCTCTAAAGTATTGAGATCAATTTCAATGACTTGGTCAAAGTATTTGGAAGGATCTGCATACACTTCTGGGTCAGCGGTAAGGTGAGTTTTGTATTTGTTGGCAAGATCAGCCACATCACTTCTGTTAGTGGATCTTAAGTAACGCTCCATAGATTCGTCGTAACCGAAAGTAGAAGTGGTTGCGCCGATTTCTGCTCCCATGTTACAAATGGTTCCTTTACCAGTACAAGAGAGGGCTTCTGCACCAGGACCAAAATATTCTACAATCGCACCTGTCCCACCTTTTACGGTAAGTATCCCTGCCACTTTTAAGATTACATCTTTTGCCGATGTCCATCCATTTAGTTTTCCAGTGAGTTTGACACCGATTGCTTTTGGCCACTTGAGTTCCCAAGCAAGACCAGCCATCACATCACAAGCGTCAGCTCCACCAACACCGATGGCGACCATTCCAAGTCCACCGGCATTCACAGTATGGGAATCGGTTCCGATCATCATCCCGCCAGGGAAAGCATAGTTTTCTAAAACGACTTGGTGAATGATACCAGCACCTGGTTTCCAGAAACCAATTCCATACTTATTAGAAACGGAGGATAAAAAATCATAAACTTCTTTGTTTTCTTTGACAGCAATCCCGAGATCCACACCGGATTCGTCTTTTGCCGTGATTAAGTGGTCACAGTGAACGGTGGAGGGAACCGCTACCTTTTTCCGACCAGCTTGCATAAATTGGAGAAGCGCCATCTGCGCTGTTGCGTCTTGCATTGCCACACGGTCTGGTGCGAAGTCGACGTAATCAACACCGCGCCCAAAACTCTTTGTTGGATTTCCATCCCAAAGGTGGTTGTATAAAATCTTTTCTGTAAGTGTGAGGGGTCGACCCACTACCTTCCTGGCTTGTGCGATGGCCGCTTCCATTTTGGAATAACGCGCCGCAATCATTTCTATATCAAATGCCATCTGAACCTCTTATACCTATCAGACCGCAGGAAAAAAGGGAATCAATCGAAAATTAAACTACAAGTACTAAAATCAGTAAATTTGACTCACTAGTGAGAACCAGTATCTTTTTTAGCCGTCAATACGGACATAAACTTCATCTGCTTTGAGGATAAGGCCTGATTTGATTTCGATAAGTCTGGTATTGACAAAAACTCCGTCTTGGTATGGTGTCACAATTCCCGTGATGATGACATCGAGTTTCAAAACATCGCCTATTTTCCGCAAGGTGGCAGTGTCAGTGGGAACATCCAAACCCAGTCCAGATTCTTTTAAAACTTTCTCATTGGCCAAGCGGTCTAAAATTTGGAACCGATCTTTTTTTACAAGTTCTGTGGTTAGTTTTTCTGCAAGGATTTCGCCATATGGACTTTTTTTACCCTCGTGGTCTAAAAAAGTTAAAACAACTAGTCTTTGTGGCTGGAAATAAAATCCTTTTTCCGAAAGGGAAATCGCAAGTTGTTCGAGAGGGGGAACGGTTTTTTTCTGAGGTTTAGTCTCTCTTTCATCTCCCAGATAACAAGCGCTAACACCAAATAAAACCAATACAAAAACAAATTTTTTAAAACGCAAGTTCCATCCCAAGTGAGGTAACATATTCATAAAACGATTTTCCATTAAACCCATTCCCGTACATAAAACCACCGGGAACCCCAATTAGCATACCGTCTTTATAAAACTGGTTCTGAAAATTAAGAAAAAAAGTAGTTTTTAATTTCCCGGGATGTTTGCCACGGAAACTGGCCGCAAATGTCTCTGGAGAACGCCCATTTTGGTCTTTTACTTGCAACAAAGGGTCGTTAAAAACATTAAAAATTTGATTTCCAACATAAAGGGAATAGTTCTTTGAAGAACCCAGAAAAAAGATAAAACCGAGAGATGCAATGTCTTGTGCTGGAGAAAAGCCCATTTGCCCATTAGCATATGACCCAGGCTTTGCATTTACATAATTGTACTTAACGTTTAGTTGGACTTTATCACTGCCAAAAAAAAAAGAAAATTTTCCACCTTCCGTACCATAGGCCGTTACAGGATTTTCCGTTTTCACTTGGTAGACAGACGTTTGTACTTTGAGAAATTGTGCCGGTGAAAAACTTCCCTGGTATTCATACAGTTGTTTTGGATCGATCAACAATCTCCGATTGGAATCCATCTGACGAAAGATCATAATTGCGGAAGGATGAATTGGTGTCACAGGATTTGGTTGCGCCAAAGATGGTTCACCGCTTTGTTTTGCATCCCAGGTATTCATAGTGGGAGAAGAAAGATCAAAATCCAACTTATTCCCAAAACTGGAGTTTGGATTTCCTTCGAGAGAATTGTTCCCATTTTTTTTTGTTTCTGTTAAAAACCCCAAAGAAAGAGACTTTAGATGATTCGAATATTCTAAATTACCGGAAGTCCGCTTTTTTGAATTAGTATGAACAGGAGTTGTACGCAAATATTCCTCATCTAACTCCAATGAGTCGGAGGGTTCTAATTCTCTGACAGCAGACTCTTTGATTGGAGTGATAAAAACAACACCAAGCAGACCTAAACCAGAGAAAAGGGAAACGTATACCGAAGATTTCGGGGAGTACATAAAGAAACTGTAGAAACATATTTCCTAATTTCCAAGGAATGTAAATCTATTTTTAAAATAAGAACATCGAATCCCCATAGGAATAAAAACGAAACCCGTTCTTCAATGCATAACGATAAGAATCCAACACAAGTTGAGTCGTAGCAAAGGCACTGACAAGAAGGAGAAGACTCGACTTGGGCAAATGAAAATTCGTGATCAAACCTTGCACGGAATCAATCTTGTCACCTGGCGACAAAAAGATGTCAGTTTGACTTGATCCTACCTTATATTTCTGTAGTTGAGAATCAAAAACAGTTTCTAAAACCCGGAGTGTTGTAGTTCCCACAGCGATGATACGCCTTCCTTCTTTTCTTGCATCGTTTAACTTCGTTGCTGTGGACTCAGGAACTAAGTATTTCTCCCTGTGTAAAGTTTTAGTCTGCCATTGTTCGGTGGTTAAAGGACGAAATGTCCCATAACCAATTTGTAATTCCACTGGCAAAAACTCTGCCCCAAGTGTTCTAAATGTATCCTTTAAATCTTCGGTGAAATGAAGGCCGGCGGTAGGTGCCGCAACCGATCCAGATCGATTGGCAAAAATCGTTTGGTATCTTACCTTATCTTCTTCCGTTACTTTTCGTTTGAGATACGGTGGGATTGGAATATTTCCAAAAATTTCAAAATCGGAATCAGAAATTGATATCTCAGATTTGAGAATGGAAAGTTCTTCGTTAGGGCCTTGGTAAACAAACTGATAATTTGGAAACCCCACAGGAGATAACCTATCACCTAATCTTAGTTTTGCCCTATTTTTCAAGATACATAACCAAGTTTGGTTTTGAATGTCTTCTGGTTCTAAAAAAATCGATTCATGAATTCTACCTGATTCCACTTGTAGAAACACACGCCGATAGGATACTTTTGTCTCATTGTATACAAAAATATCACCAGGTCGTACCAAGGAGGTGATATCTCGAAACAAAGGAGCTTCCCAAAATTTTGATTGGATACGATCCACAACAAGGAGACGCGACTCGTCCCTATTTTTTAAGGGGAATTTAGCAATCTGCTCTTCGGGAAGGTCGAAATCGTATTCATTCAAAAAATCCATCTATGGATAGCCTTGGGAAAACCTTGTCAATTAACCAGAAATATTGGGAATGGTAGGAGAACTATGTGGAAATTTTTCGAAACCGTTGAGAAACAAGGAAAATGGATTTTGAGCCTCTTACTTTTGGTTCTCCTTGTCCTTTCCGTTTCCAGGTCCAAACAAAAGTCGGATTTTTTAGATTATTACCATGCTGCGGAACGCTGGGAGACAGGTGAAAATCTCTACAGATTTGATGTAGCATTTGAACTCCAAACCAAAATCAAAACAATGGAAGATCTTTTTCGACCTGAAAACCTCCATTTACTTTCGGCTCTCCAGAATGAAACAGCAACCTATATCTACCCTCCTTTGTTTTCTTTTTTACTCATTCCATTTACTTATCTGAGTGAACCAGGAGCAGCCATTGTTTTTGAATTTCTGAGTTGGATCTCCTTACTTGGGATCCTTTACTTAGTGTTTCAAAATAAAGAACTAAACCTAAGCCACTCCCAATATCCATTTTTGATTCTGATTGCCTCTCTAGTTTTCAATTTTAGATTTTTAGAAAGCCATATCCAAAATAACCAGGTGGGTCTTCTTCTCATCCTACTCATCTTCGTTTCACTTACGATACGATCACATTGGCTGAGTGGTTTTTTATTGGCCCTTGCTGTTAGTATCAAAATCACTCCTCTTGTTTTTTTATTTGTGTTCGTCTATGAAAAACAGTACCGACGTATTCTTTGGTTTTTAGTTGGTATTATTCTTTGGAATGCAATTCCTCTTTTGTATCATTGGGATTATACCATTCAAATGACAACAGAATGGCTCCGAGAAATTTTAGGAAATGCATTCAGCAATCCCCTACTTCGTTCCTGGAAAAACAACCAATCCTTAAGTTCCACATTGGCTAAATATTTTGTTTCTGGTGCAGATATGATCAACCAACCAACTTACTCGATGCCATTTGTAAATCTTTCCTTACCCACTTTAAAATTGATTCAACTCGTATTTATGATTCTATTTGGAGTTCCTCTATTGTTACTCTGGAGAAAGAAAAATAAAAAATGGGAAATTGTTTCTCTTTTGTTTTTAGTTTCTGCTCTCTTTAGTGGAATTAGTTGGGTGCATAGCTTTGTGATTTGTATAATTCCTGTTTATTTTATTTTGAACCAAGTGACTCACAAAATAGATCATAAAAAAGAATTATACATTCTACTTTTTATCCTAAGTTTACCACTGGTTGCCCATCGAACCTTTGTTGGAACAAAATTAGAAGCAACATTGTCAATGTTCTCTATTTTATTCTATACAACTAGTTTCTTATACTTCTACATTGTAAGGTTTGCATTTCATGAAACAGAAAATCGGCATTGATGCGAGGCCTCTTGCGTATGGAATGACGGGGAATTCAAGATACTTGGCAGAAGTATTAAAAATCATTCTTCCAAAACATAAAGAAAAAGAATTCTTTTTATATACGAACAAACCCATTCATCCTGTTTTTCGAGATTTATTAGGCCCCAATACAAAAGAAGTATTGGAACCTAAAAAAATCCCAGGGCCGATTTATTTGAATTTTATCCTTCCGAAACGTTTAAAAAAGGATGGAATTGAAGTCTTTTGGGGTACCATTCAAATGTTACCGTTTCGGAAACTACCTATCCCAAGTTATGTGAATTACCATGATCTAAACTTTGTTTCAGCTCCAGAGACAATGGCCAAATGGAATTATATACAACATAAACTTCTTTCTCCCATCACCATGAGAAATGCGGACAAAATCTTTTGTTTGTCTAAAAACACAAAAGAAGAAATTACCGCTTTCAATCCAACCTACGAAAAAAAATGTTTAGTTGTTTATCCGGGTGTATCCAAGCAGAAAATTGGAAAAATAAAAACAAATTTTCCTAAAGATTTTTTTCTAACGGTAGGAACCTTAGAACCAAGAAAAAATATCAACCGACTGGTAGATGCATTTTTAGAATTCAAAAAGAAACATCCAAAAGATAAAAATTTTTTACTCATTCTCGGCAGAAAGGGATGGGGTGAAGAGGGTGAGTTATTATACCAAAAACTAAGTGAACCAGAAATTCAAAAACGAGGAATTCAGTTTTTGGAAAAACCTGATGACTCCACTTTGGCTATAGCATTTAAACAATGTAAGGCGTTTTTCTTTCCTTCTTTACACGAAGGTTTTGGATTGCCTCTTTTGGAAGCTATGTTAGAGGACAAACGATGTGTTGCTTCTGATATTCCCGTTTTTAAAGAGATATTATCTGAAAAATGTGATCTGTTTGTTCCACCAAAACAAACAGAGATTTGGGCCCATGCCTTTGAACTAATGTCAGGGCCTAAAAAAGTGCGGTCTCCAAAATTTCCTGTCAAACAATGGACATGGGAAGAAACAGCGAAAAAAATAGAAGAGGTAATTTTTTTATGAAATTTGTACACAAGTGGCTATCCAAATGGAGAGAAATCCAAAGCAAAAAAGAAACGGCTTACTTTGGAACTTCCTTATATGATGAACTAACGATAAACCCTCTCCCTTCCCTTTTGTTGATCACTGCGGTCGTTTTGTTTTTTGTTTATAGCCTCCCTTACGCATTTTATTTAGGTAAGTTTTTTTTCTGGTTCGTTGGAGTGTTAGAAATCACAAAAGTTTTAAAAATTCCATTTCTGGACGAACTACGATATTATCATTATTTATCCGCTTTTGTATATTTTTACATAGCCACTTCTCTCCTAATAGACGTTAGTCGTCTTTTAAACAAATGGAACAAAAGAACTGTTTTTGTAAAAAATGAAATTTGGCAAATCCAAAGATATAGATTCGGGAAAAAACTTATCAAAATCAACTTTGAACCCAATCAAATACAATTGGGATATGAACATGGTGGGCTAAGCGATTTCCTTGGCTGCAATCGTATGGTTTGGGAAAAGGACGGAAACATCCTACTCACTACACCATTCTTTTTCCCTTACAAAAAAAATAAAATCATCGTGAACCGAGTTTTAAATCGTTAAACTGGAATTTAATTCTTGAAAAAGTTATTCATTCTACTCTTATTACTTTTCCTTTTTTTATTTCATCTTAGATACCTGTCTCGGGCCTTCGACTGGGATTCTTGTGTTTACGCACTCAATATCCAGAAGGACCGAGTGGAATCTTCATTTTTTAACCCACACCATTTGGGTTTTGAATCATCAGGTTTACTCTACTGGAAAATGCTTCGTTCCATATACCCAACCACGGACATCATGTTCTTTTTAAGGTTGCGTATTCTTAGTTTTTCTTTATTTTTTTTAGGACTCTTTATTTGGGTTTATTACAAACTATACAAAGATTTATTACTTGGAATCATCCTTGCCCTTGTCATCCAAGTTAGCCAAGCATTTTGGTTCTATAGTTTGCATAACGACACGCCACTCATTCATTCCTGCTTAATGGCGCTTTTATTTTTATATTCAGTTTATTATCTCAGAGAAGGATTAAAAACAAAACATCTCATTATTCTATGGCTCATCCAACTATTTAGCATTTACTTCCACCAATCGAATGTCATTCACTTTGGAATGGTACCTATGGCAGTATTTCTTTCACCAAACCGAAGTTTTGGTAAAAAACTTAGAATTATCTTTCTTTATCTGACTTGTCTAGGGTTGGCAACGATTCTATCCTATTTGTTTGTTGGTTTCATCATTTTAAAACGTGGACTTGGGCCTATCGATGAAAAACATTTTTCCTTTTGGATGTTCCTCTATGCAGCCATCAATCGCTGGGGGACAAGTCTTGGAGAAGAAAAAAATTATGTTCTCTACTTCTATCGAGGGATAGGAGATGCCTTCCTCGTATTCCAGAACGTCATTCCCAAATTTCGCGTGAACCTATTTGACTTCCAAAATCCCAAACATCTCCCCTACAATTTAAATCTTTTATTCTGGATTTTTAGTTTGTGTCTGGGAATTTTGAATTTCCGTACTATGTGGGCCCGATACAAACAAGAACTATTGGTGATGTTGTTTTGGATCATTCCATCCATCGGATTTTACACATGGTGGGAAGGTTATTTTTTTGAATTTTGGGTAGGAACTACAATCGCACTTTGGATCCTTAACTCCTATACCTTACAATCCCTTTCCATACCTAGCTTGCCAAGATTTTCTAAGGCCCTACTTCATACCGTCTATCTTGTTTTATTTCTATTTTACTTCAGTACAAATTTTACATTTTCGACTCTTCCTAGATCCATTGGTCCAAAATTTGGATATACTGAAGGAATCCAAGGACCCGTTGAGAAGTTAGCCGAAGAATCAATTTATCGCTAGGAACCAAACAAATGTTATTTAACTCTTTTGAATTTTTAGTTTTCTTTTTTGTAACGATCATTGTAGGAAACATTTTAAAAAACCGCTGGCAAAAACTCTTTTTTTTACTTACCAGTTATTACTTCTATATGGCCTGGCAACCTTCTTCCATTTCCTGCTCAGGAATGGCAACAGAAGGATTTAAGTTTTACACTGATAGGCTCTATTGTGATTTTAAAATCAACCCTTATGTATTTATTTTAATTTTTTCAACTATCATCGACTACTTTGCAGCAAGACTGATTGAAAAAAAACAAGATGGTGATAGCGCAAGAGGATGGTTGCTTGTATTATCCCTTGTGGTGAACATTGGGACACTTGGTTTTTTCAAATACACCGATTTTTTACTCGGAGTGATCAATGACATCCATCTATTGGGTTCTTATCAATTTCCTAAACAAAACATCATCCTTCCTGTAGGAATTTCTTTTTATACCTTCCAATCAATGAGTTATACCATTGATGTTTACAATCGTAAAATCGAAGCAAGAAAGTCGTTTTTAGACTTTGCACTTTATGTTGCATTTTTTCCGCAACTCGTTGCAGGTCCCATTGTCCGTGCGGAAACTTTCTTTCGCGACTTAGACTTTCGGCTAGCGGTTTACAAAGAAAACATTGATGCTGCTTTTGCTCTAATCTTAATTGGTTTCACAAGAAAAATTGTTTTTGCTGACAATCTAGCACGAGTTGTCGATTCAACTTTTGCAAATTACCAAAACTTAAACTCTATTGAAATATGGACTGGAGCTTTGGCTTTTGGTTGGCAAATCTATTTTGACTTTGCCGGTTATACTGATATCGCAATAGGAGTGGCAAGATTATTCGGATTCCAATTTAATCCGAACTTCAACTTCCCAATGTCTTGTCGAAACATTGCAGACCATTGGTCCAGATGGCATATCTCTTTTTCAACTTGGATTAGAGACTATATCTACATTCCGTTAGGCGGATCGAGAGTGAGCGTCATTATGTATATTCGGAACATCATGATTACCTGGTTGTTTGCCGGATTATGGCATGGTGCGGCTTACCACTACGTCGGGTGGGGAATATGGCAAGGAACAATGTTACTTTCACATAAATTCTACGGAGATACGAAAGTTGCAAAATTTTTGAACAACAGAGGAGGAATGGTTTATGACCTTTTTGCTCGTATCTTCACTATGTTCTGCTTGGCATTTGGTTTTATCATGTTTCGAGCAGAGACAATGGAAAAGGCCATTCCAATGATGAAAGCACTAGTTTTTTTGAATGAATCTGTTGCCCCTCTCGCTCGTTGGTCAAATTACCGATTCGGAATTTTATTGGTTATTTGTTTTACTGCTAGTTATGTTTTCTCAAAAAGACAAATCCCTACCCTTCTCACTGGAAGTTGGTTAAAATACACAATCTTTGTTATTGTCAACGTGTTACTACTATTACTTTTTGGAGTTACTGAAAGTCAGAACTTTCTCTACTTTCAATTTTAATTATGAGCTTACTAAAAGAAACCATTTCCTTTTTTACCGATAAAAAGATTCTTTTATCCTTATTTATTTTATTAGCATTGGAATGTATTCTTCAAGCAGGCTTTTATAAACCATTTTTAAAGAAAAATTCCTATGCCTCCAATATCAACCGCGTAACAGAGCACGTAGTATCGAAAAGAGAAGTGTTAGATCCTGACATTCTTATCGTGGGGACTTCAGTTGCATTTGAAGGGATTAGCATTCGACTTCTTAATGAAGAACTTCAAAAGTCTGGATGGAAAACGCAATCCATTGCTGTTCGTGGATCAGAGTTGGTTGTCCAACACCGAATTTTGGAAGAATACTTAGATAAATTCCCAAATGTAAAAATCATCCTTCACGTGATGGAACCAGGGATGCCTTGGGTTGATAGAAAATACATTGTAGATCCCACAATGGCAATGTTATCTGAACTTGGAAATTTCAAAGCACTCCCAACGGTTCTAAATTTTGAATACGATCTCACCTTTTCAAATTATTTATTTCTCATTTTCAAATCTGTCGCTTATCGCAAAGATCTATCTGATTTTGTAATTAACTTTAACGAAAGACTAAAAGCGATCTCGAGAAGAAATAAAAATCCTAACTTGAATGCTTGGGATTATGAAAACGACCATCCTGAATCCATTGACGAATACCAATTAAAAAGTGTGGACGACTGTTTGAATCGATTGGCACTCCATCTTCCTCTTGAAATTCCTAAGGCTTCAAACCCTGACCACAGACGAATGTTGTTTGAAACTTGTGGGATTGCAAGTGTAGTCCCCCAAGATTCAAATGCAACGGAAGATACAAAAAGATATTTTAGACGATTAAAGAAAATGTATGACTATATCTCAAATCGGGACATACATATCATCAATGTCTTTGCTCCATACTCCGACGTAATCAGAAAAGTAAACAATGAAGGTCGAATGAAAGTTTGGCAAAACGGCCTTTCAGAAGCATTGGCACCTCATCAATCTTTGGATGAAATGGATCTCCAAGATTCTCTAGGTGAAACAAATGGGAAATACTGTTTTGACTTGATCCACTTAAACGAAGCTGGCATGAAAGAGTTCACCAAAATTCTTGCTAAAGAATTGGAGAAAAAAATTGGGAAACGATGAACTAACTTTAAACCAATTACAATCGGAAGTAAACGAATGGATTCAAACAATTGGTGTAAGATATTTTTCTGAACTTACGAACTTAGCAATTCTAATGGAAGAAGTTGGGGAATTGTCCAGGCTTATGGCAAGAAAGTTTGGAGACCAGTCCTTCAAATCTGGTGAATCAACAGATACCATACCAAATGAAATAGGCGATATCTTATTTGTCTTAACTTGTTTGGCAAACCAAATGGGGATCTCACTCCAAGATGCGATCCAAACCACCATAAAGAAAAACACAAAACGCGACTTGAATCGCCACAAAAATAATCCAAAACTTTAACCATTGGCTTCAATTGGAATTCCAGCCTCCCTTCGAATTGCATTCCAGTAAGCAGAGAGATGAGCAGGATGCGAATTCATATCAGAAATACAATAGTCAAACTTAGTTCTAAAAATTGGATTTCTTTCTAAAACTGATTCATATTGTGGATATTCGAAATACATTTTCCGAAAAAATTGTTTTTGTCCTTCAAAATCGTAATCTTTACGAAAAAACATATAAGCATGTGCCAAATCATGCAAAAGGTGCTCAAATGCATCCCGTTTACCTTCAACCAAACTTCCGTTAACCGCATCTTCCCAACTAATTGTTGAATAACGGTAACCTAAACTTTGCGATTCTAACATTTCAAGTGAACTTGGATTGTAATTGATTAGACGAATATCCCATTCACCAATATGCCACTTCCAAAGTGCAAATCGTACGGTATCAGGCATTCCATAAAACCGAACCACCTCCAAAAATTCTTTGGATTCGTTGCGATTCGGCAATGGTTTACCCATCCTTAAAAAGGGATGTCGTCTGACCCTTCGCTCTAAATACAATAACACTAGTTGAAATGCAAGTAAACTACCGGAGATATGACCTGATTCCCAATCCCTCTTTAACGAAAGTAAGTTAGAACTAATAAGCTCTGCTTCTTTTTTTAATTCTAGTTCAGGAATACAAATTTTTTTAAAAGATCCGTAAATGCGGCCGTTATCATGTGGCATATAAACTTCAGTTAGATAGACCGTAATAATCTGTTTCTAAATTTGCGATACCTCCAGTTTCTCCACCAAGAAAGAACAAAGTACCATCAGAAAATTTGACACCGGCATGTTTTGAAACACTATGCTTGGCCATACCCATATCGAAAAAGTTATTACTCTTTGCATAATCAAGTTTTTCTATAACTCGACTTGGTTCACTTGTGAGGTAACGATAGGCACCACCATAAAATAGAATCCCACCATCTGGTAATTCTGATGCAATGCTCCACTCTCTACGAAATTTCGAATTTGCAACTGTAAATATTTGATTTCGAGAATAATCGTATAACATAGTTGAGTTGTTTAAATTTGATAACTGTGCTCCATATATCAGCACATTCCCATCTATTAGTTTCATACACTTCAAAGCACCGACCGGAACAGGTAACGTTGGCCCCCAGGAAAATGTTTGTGTGTTTGGGTCAAAGAATTCAGTTGTGTCTTTTGGAGCAAATATCCCATCGGTTCCACCAATCACAAATACACGACCATCATCAAGTAAAACAGAACAAGAAAATGATCTTGCTGTCATCATTCTGTTGGTTACCTCTGTGAAGATTCCAGTAGCTGGATCATAAATTTCTGCTGTATTCAAAGATGTATAGTAAGCCGGCGTAACCGGAACAAAGTCTCGAATCCCTCCTAGAATGATTACTTTTCCATCTTGGAGTTTGACTATGTTATGTAAATGCCTAGGCCCATTCATATTACCTGTAGGCGTGATTGTTGTAGCTTCAGTATCAAATATATAACTTGAAGTGAGGGCATAGGCATTTGCTAGTTGAATGCCTCCAGTAATCAGAAGGTTCTTTCCATCCAACATAACACCACGTTCACCACGGGCAATCGCTGGCAAACTAGGATTCGTTAGTGTAAAACTAGAAGATCCTTTTCGAAGAATTTCTGCCGTAGACGATCCTCCATAAATAGCAATCACATCTTCGTTTGCGTTCTGAAAAGCATCAAACTCAAATCTGCCAAAGTGTAATTTAGGGCCTGAGACAAGACCAATGAATTGGACTGTCAAACTATTTGAAACTACATTGGAGGCATTGTCTTTTGAATTCAAAAATTGCAAAGTCAAAGATCCGGGGTCATTGGAAGAAAAATTAGTTTCAAAGTACACTCGATACGTAGTTTCATTAATTTTTTGTACAGACCTAAGGACAACCGACGAAGCAAGAGGGCCACTCAGTATGGGCGGACCGAAATGTTCCAAAGGTTCTGAACTAACAAAATCCCAATACCTAGGTGAAAAAAATGTATAATCAGTGATTGGAATGTATCCAACCAAAGAAACAGTGGGAACTTTGGTATCAATGATTATTGAAAGTTTATCATCCTCTAAGGTTTCACCTGAGTTAGAAACAACACCTGACAAAACTAGCTCATACTGACCGTCATTTGTTAGTGGATCAAACTTCACAAAAAGCCGATCCCTATCTATCTTAGTAAAACTGATATTCGAAAAAACACTTTGGTTTGCTTCTGCAAGATAAACCGTATCTAGATTTGCAAGTTCTCGATTACATTGCAACAAAACCTGATCGACACTACCGAGAGACTTAGCATAAGAACTATCTGAACAACTAAAAGGTGTTGCATATAAAAAAGCACTTAAAAAGAGACCACTCGTGGATTTTGGATCATATATATTTTGATACTCTGCCGGAAACATACAACCAACAGAAAAAAGAAACGAAAAGACAAACAACTTATTCAAAGCTGTATTCCTCCGTATTCCCAAGAATATCACCGATCCGACCACCGAGAATCATTCCTCCGCCTGTTGACGAATAACGGATTTCACATCCTTCCCAACGAGCATTCAGAGATCGACTCGTCATATAAAAACGATTGATTGATTCGGACCAAGACTCTGTATCATGGATGGAGTCAAATGTAGAACCATTTACAGTACGATATTCCAAACCACCTGCTACGATGAGTTGGTCCTTGCCGTATGGGAAAACAAAGGAAGACCCCCACTCCCTTCCAAATAGAAGATTTTTATGGTCTCGAATTGTATCATTCGCAGGGTTATAAATTTGCGCCCGAAGGACAGGTTGGCTTGTATCAAATCTTGAATTGATTCCACCTAGAATTAAAATTTCACCATTTACCAACCCATGTACAAAATGATTAAATCTTTTATATAGTTTTGCAGACGAATTCGTTAATGTTTTTGAATTGATATCGTATAAGGCGATAGAATCCAAAGCATATGCGTTAAAATCATTTGGCATTGGCCCCGTTACATCGGAACGTTCACCACCAAAAATCACCACCTTACCGGAGGCATGCGACAATATTTGTGCATGTTTCCCGCGAGAATCCGCTAAATTTCCAATGGTTTCAACAGTCATGGTGGCCGGATGATTCGTGATGTGAACTAATTCAACCATCGCGACAGATTGAAATGGTTTAAATGGACTGAGTCCACCAACAACTAAAACATCTCCATTGGGGAGCACTGTCATCTTATGTAACTGGCGAGGAGTTGTTAATGATGGCCCTTCTGTCCAAACATTGGTTACTGGGTCATAAATTTCTGTCGAAGATAAACTTCCATTCGATGGGTCACCAACCTTACCACCAAACCCACCTGATACGAACAATCTACCATCCTGTAATTTGACAACATCGAATTCTTGTCGACGATAGACCATGTCAGACGCTGGTAAAAATTGTTTAGAAACCGAATTATAAAACTCAGAATGACTGAGTGTCCCATTTCCGTTGATCAAAACATCTTTTTTCGCCCTTCCGCCCAAAACAAGCCTTCGTCCATCATCCAACTCAATTCCAACACAAGACCTTCTCGCCACTCCTAAATTGGGCCCACTTTTAAACGCAAAGACATTGACAGGAACCATGACGGTACCTTGCGAATTGGCAGCCTTATCGTTAACGCCGCTAAAGGAAATTGTAAGGATTCCTCCATTCGAATTTGGGTCACCGGCAAACAACAAACGAATATTACGTTCCGATACAATGACATCCGATACAACGAGAGTGTTTTTTGCAGTTCCTGATAAATTAACTTGAGAAAGTTTTCCTTCCCAAACAATCTCTTCATTAGAAACGATATCCAAAAAACCAGACTGTAATTCGGAGATATCGATTCCATTTCCAGTGCGGAGTTCAAGAACCGGTGGTTGAGAATCTATTTCGAATTCAAAGTTTTCTGGATTCACCAACAGTGATTCGTTTAAATAATAGTCTTTTAAATTAATACTGAACTTACCAGATGTGATTCCTGGCTTCATTCGAACTTCATATAAGTATCTGCTGCGGGGAATCACTTGTGAAATGGGATTGATTCCGACACCGGAAATTGGCAAACGCAAACCATCTACCTTCGCAGTAAAATCATGGTTTGTAGAAATATAAATAATCCCACCAGGCTGTACACGATTGGTTGAAAATTCCATGTTGACTACAGATTCTGCACCTAACAAAAACAAACCTAAGTTTGTTGGTGAATTTGGATCAAAAGCATTTTTGCCCGAACTCAGTTGGCAAGAAACCAAAAATGGGAAAAGTAGTATAAACTTAATCTTTCCCATACAACTCAACCCTTGTATCTGACAAAGCAGAATCTCCAAATATGATGATGCCTCTACTTGTTTGGATTGCCGAATGTTCTGAACGAGCATACATCATCGTATCTATAACAAAGTTTTTCTTTTCTATATGATCATAAAGTTCCAATATACCAGATTTATAATATGTATCAACACCACCCGTATAAATAACTTGTGAATTTGAAAACGTTGTGATGGAACTACCGTTTTTCATTCTGCTTGTAAATCCGTTGGTTTGGCTAACAGAACTAGTCTCACTCCAAGACTCAATACTCCGTGAGCCAACTCCACCGCCCATTATACCACCCAAAACCAATCGGTCGTTTCCTGGCAGAATCAGACTCGTCACGTTAGATCTAGCCGTCGAAAAAACAGCAGGCAAAGTGCTTAGAACTTGGGAATTCAAATCTAACGTGTAAATAGAATTCAAATAAATTGCGTATGGATCGATACGATCTTTGCCTCCAAAAAATAGAACCCGATTTTTGAATGAATCATATTCAGCGAAATGAAATATTGTATTCATTGGGAAGTTAGCCGAAGAATTCAATAAGGTTGTATTCCCATTTTGAATGGAAACATACTCATGATCATTAGTGATCGCATTTTGATCCGTCCCTACTTGGAACTGACCACCAGAGACCAACAAATCACCGTTATTCAAACATACCATCGAATGGCCATACCTCCGCTTCTGCATCGAAAAAGGAAGTTCTTCCACTGTTTGATTTGTTTCGTTGATTTTATAAATTTTATTGCTGAATTGAGAATTATTCGTTGCCGGACCTGCAATTGTTTTCCCACCGGAAACATAAACAGTTCCATCAGGATTGGAACAAATAGCCATCCCCATCAAACTTTGATTTAGAGAAGGTAACAAAGTGGTTGTCCCTGTTTCAGGATTCAAAATTTCAACAGTTGCCAAAGTATTCCCAGAAACAGAAACTCCTCCAACCAATAAAATTTTGCCATTTAACAAACGATTTGTTGTAATTTGACCTTTTGCTTCTGAAATATTTCCGATATAACGTGGATAAGGAAATTTGAATTCCAACGTTCTACCGTTAAATGCATATTCTGTAAGTGATTCAGGTTTTTGAATGGATAAACTGATAGGTTCTCTCCATTCAGACCGAGAGGAAACTGAAAACAACACTCGCACCTTTGAATCAGATAAAGGGAAAACATCTCTTAGTACTAAGTCATCTTTATAATTTTCAGATACATAAAAGTGTTTTTTATTAAAATGAGATGAAACTGGCTTATCTAAATCTAAATCCAAAATTTCCGTTTTTATAAACGATGGATAGTCATTTGGTTGGTATCTGGTGGTGATTTGTATCCCATCTTGAAATACCAAAGAAGATAAAACAGCAACAGAGCCACCGGAAAGTGTCGTCGGATCAAAAAGATTTTGGGATTTGTTTTGAATCTTACATTGAAATATTGATAAGATGAAAACTAATTTAAAAATGCATCGCATATCCTAACTTCCCAACCCGATCAATTCCCATGTAACCTTGGTTTTCCCAATTGAAATCAAGCCATACACCTGACTTTTCCTTAGGATTGGGCCCTAAGAGATAAAAATCAAACACATTTGCCGACCAGAGGAATAGAAGTACTGTTAATGCCTGGGATAAATTAGCCCTCGACGATTCCATCCTTTGCCTGTAAGGGTCAATTAAGTAATAATTGAGAGCCACTGTTTCTGCTATGCGAGGGTTCGGTGGAATTCCAACTGCGGATTCGTAGTTTGCTTTGTCCTGCCTATAGGTATTGTACTGATATCCTGCATACAAAACCCCTAAAGCAAAGATGGACATGTAAATTCTTCCCTTCTCTTCCTGACCTCGAACATACTGTCCCCAACCAGGGACCAGAAAGGAACGAAATGCATAAGTAGGATTGTACGGGTTGAATAGAGGGGCATCAGTTAAAGATGTCTCAGGATTGACGGCATATGTTAGAATGGTATCTTCCGATTTTTCAGCATATTCCTTAGTATAAGGTTTTTGTAATTTCTGATTGGTTTTGGACCATTCTTTCAGTGATGAAATTACATAGTTTGCCAATTCAGAATAAGATACCTCTCCGTTGTAATTGGAATCCGCTCTTCCTTCCAATCCATAAATGAGATACTTTGTAAAAATTCCATACCCTGATTTTGGATCTTCGAAACTAGAATAACCGACTTTTGTGGAATAAAAAACAGAAACAATTTCTGAATCGCGGAAACTAACAGCCTCTAAATATTTTTTTCCTTCTTCCCCTTTCCCATCTTCCGGATTACGACAGGCATCAATAAAAAAAACAACTCTTTTCAGCTTATACTTGCGAGTCATTTCGAGAAGTTGTTCAACGGCAATGCCTGACTCAAACGGATTTGTCGGATTTGCATCTTCCGGAAGTAAATACACTTTATCGTTGTAGTCTACAACTCCATGGCCCGAAAAATAAAAGATAAACAAATCATCCGGATTTGTTTCACTCAATAGAGTTTCAAAGTTTGTTAGAATATTGTATTTTGTCGGGGTAGAATTAACGGAACCTTCCTGAACTAAAGTTTGGATGCGGTTATAAGATCCATAACTAAATAAAATTTTAGTTATTCCCAAGGCATCGTTTTTTGCAGTTTTAAGGTCACCTAAAGTCAAATTCCGATATTCACTGACTCCCACTACAAACCCAAATCGTTTTGGTAAGACCTCGGCAACGGTTATAGTAGGAGTAGTCAAAAATAAGAATATTAGAATTTTTGATTTCATCAATATTACTGTTCGACAGCTAAATCTGCGGCTTGTTTTTCCAAACTTAAAGTGTTTTCGCCAACTTTTCTAGCATTTATCACAACTTCCCTATTGATTTCTTCCATTTTTTGAACAACAGCGATCATCTGGTCTTTATCTCGATTTAATACTTTTGATTCTGAATCCAACTCTCGTGAAATTGATTCGATTAAATCTAATGACTTCAAAACCTCGTTATTGATGTCCTTTTGAGAATTGATTTTATTTGTTGCCGTTCGGATCACTCCGCTCAAAAGCTCATATTTGGATTGGAGTGTTTCTGTTTGTTTCAGGGATACAGAAGCAAGTTCAGTCCCTTCTTGAATAAACCGATTGGAATTGGTAATGATTTTTTTAATTTTAGTGGCGTTTTCATTCGAATTTTCCGCTAATTTTGCGACTTCTTGCGCAACAACGGCAAATCCCCTCCCATGTTCTCCTGCTCTTGCAGCTTCAATCGATGCGTTCAAAGCAAGTAAGTTTGTACGATCGGCAATTTCTGCCATAATATCGTTTACTTCGCTCACTTCTTTTTGGGATTCATTTACCGATCGAAGTCTTTCTTCTAAGTTCTGAACGGTCTCGGAAAGCACATTACTCCTGTCCTGAAAGTCGCTCATATTAGAGTTCAACTCTTCAACAACTGTTCCAATTTCTGAAATGCTCAGTTTTAACGTATCCGATTTATGGTTTAACAAGGTAATTTGGTTATGTTGTTTTCCAATGTTGTCTACAGAAGACTGAATACTTTCCGAAAAGGAAGAAACAAAATCTGTTAACTCATGAATCGATTTATCTTGTGATTCAATTTGAAAATTAAAATCCGTAGTGATTTCACGAATTGATTTTAGAGTTTTAAATAGTTCGGAACCAATTTTGACCAAATCACGATTCAGGTCATCAGCTGTGGCTCTTTCCAACTCCGCAATTTTTTGTCTTTCTTCCGATTCATTTTTGATTTCGTTTAACAGATTAAGGACCGCAGAAGTTAAATATCCGAAACAAATCAAAAATAAAATCTTAAAAACTTCATTTGAAATACCAATTGTATCTTTTTGACTTTGAAATCCTTCAGTTTCTTTGAATTGAACCCCTTGTCCATAACCAATTACAAGAATTAAGATCAAACAAAAAGCTGAATAGAAAGTACTCATGAGGAGAGTTCGTTTCGAAAACAAAAACGCCGAATACACTACATAAAAATAATATAACACATAAAGTGTTGGAGACTTAATTAAATCGGCAGCGACTCCACTCCCGCCAAGTAACCCTGAAGCTGTTACAGCAAACAGAACCGTAATGTCCATAAGGATCAAAACCTTAGGAAAGAATGCATTTAACTTTTCCTTCTTAAATAAATAAGCCTGGAGGCCCCCATACAAAAACATACAAGAGATCCCCACTAAGTAACTTGTTGTTTGTAATGTAGTGGAGGTTTTATAAGAGCCAAGAGTGGCGATGATATAGAATCCAGCCAAAAGAAACCTGACTCGATTCACATACACAGGACCCAATTCCACCCAGTTCTTTTTTGTTTTTATAGATTCTAAACTAGTTCTCGACATAGGATGATGATCGGGAAACGAAAGCGAATGGGAAGTGATTTTCTTTTTTTACTGTCTGAAAACAAAAGTCTGTTGACAAAATATAGTTTAATATCAAACTATTCAATATGGAAACAATAAAACCAAACAACAACTCCTTAGGAAAAAAAATCCATCCCGCAAAAGAACGTGGGCATGTTAATTTCGGTTGGTTGGATAGCCATCACTCCTTTAGCTTTGGCCATTGGTACAATCCCGAAAAAACTAACTTTGGAGCTCTCCGTGTACTCAATGATGACATAGTAGAACCAAGCATGGGGTTTGGCACACACCCTCATCAAAATATGGAAATCGTTTCGATCCCTCTCTTTGGAGAGTTGGCACATAAGGATAGTACAGGTACGAATGGTATCATCCGTACGGGAGACGTCCAAATCATGTCTGCAGGTTCAGGAATCCAACATTCGGAATTCAATCATAGTAGCGAAAAGAAGGTAAATTTTTTGCAAATTTGGATCCTTCCAAAAGTGGGAGGGATCGAACCAAGGTATGCACAAAAAACGTTTTCGGAGGCTGGCCGAGTGAATCGATTCCAAACGGTTGTTTCTCCCATTGATGAAGAAGCTGTTTGGATCAACCAAGATGCTTATTTTTCTTTGGCAACACTTGATCCAGGAAAAGAACTCTCTTATTCCGTACATGCACCAGATCAAGGGATCTTCACGTTTCTCATCAATGGCAAATTAAAAGTAGAGGATACAATACTCGAACGCAGAGACGCCGTTGGGTATTGGGGGAAAGAAAATTACAAATTTCAGGCGGAAGTGAAATCGGAAATACTTGTAATTGAAGTTCCGATGAAATGAAAAATTTTTTACCGAATCGATTGCTTTAAATCGATTCGGGCCTGCTTCTTCCATTGACAGCCCGATCTAACTTTGTTGTAATCGTAAGGTTCCTACGAACGGAACACTTTTACAAAACAAGGATTTAACCTGAATGAAACTAGATTTCAATAACTCCCGAATTAGAATTTTAAATCAAATTTCACTTTTATCATTCATATTATTCTGCCAAAGCCCAAAGCCAATCCCATTATCTGAAAAACTCCCAGTTGAAGTGGAAAAAACATATCAACATTCGAAACGAATCTCTGCGATTAAAAAACAGATGGCATTAAGTTATATCTACCCAAAAGATTTAAATAATCCCAAAGCATTTCAAAGAGCTGCTGTATTCGCGACAGAATCCTTCGAGAACCATATTCTATTACCGGAATCTTTTTATCTCAAGTACAAAGACTCAATTCAAGGAAAAATCGTTCAGAATGGAAAATTATCCAGCCTGGTAATCATTCAAAACCCAAACTTAGAAAATAAAGTAATGTTATCTGATTCGGTTGCATCACAACTTGAGGAAGAATTCACAAAGATAACTTTTACACAAGATCTCTTGGAATCAGTATTGCAGGTTTTATACTCAGAAAATACAAATGATACTAATTGGCAGAATATTTTATATGCGGCATCGGAAGGCTACGTTTCTTCATTTTTAGGTTCTAGTATAATAAAACTTGAGAAATACGAAGACATTTTACAACCAAAAACAAATATATCGATTGATATCCCATTAAGAGAGACAAATTCAAAAAGAAAAATCATAACACCTTTGCAAGAATCTTCTTTTTTGAAAAAAATCGGCCTACAAAATGATGATGAATTACTAGCGATCAATGGAAAACCTGTTCGTTATTTATCCATTCAAACAATCAACCATTTGCTTAATGGTAAGATTGGTTCTACAATCAGAGTAGATGTTGAGCGAAATCAAAAGTATAGTTTCGAAATTCTTTTAAAGGAAAACAAACCGACAGAACAAAAAATGGTAGAAGGTCAAATCTGGACGGGGAAATATAACTTCGTTTACATTAAAGTATTTGGATTTCTTAGGGATAATCAATCCAATGCCACTAATTTGATTAAGGAATATTATTCGACCTTAACGGAAGATGCAAAAAATAAAAATATCATGATCCATGGTTTCATTTTAGACCTTCGCAATAATTCAGGAGGTTATTTAGACCAAATCATTGAATGTATGAGGATGTTTGTTCCAAATGGACTATTGCTCACTACACAAACCTCTAAAGCACCAACAAATATGGTTTATGCTACTCAATCAACGATTACGGATTTACCATTGGTCGTTCTGATTAATGGGAATACCGGGTCAGGTTCTGAATTGATTGCAGGTGTAATCCAACACTATCGTCGAGGACTTATACTTGGTTCTAGATCTATAGGCCAGGGGCTTGTACACACTTTGAACAAAGTTTCTGGCGAAGACAGTTTACTCATCAAAATAACATCTAGCTTTTTGTACCTCCCTAATGGCAAAAAGTTCCACGAATCAGGGATTACACCTGACTTGTGGGTTTCAGATCAAAAAGAAGTGGATCCTAACTTTTTAGATGTTAAGAATAATATACAGGCCGATTCAGCGGCAGAATCTAAAGAAAAAAATCCGAAATTGGATATCTCATCTATCAACAAATGGATGGAACAAAATGGCACAGCCAGTCAAAAAATCAAATCCGAGAAAGATAAAAATCACCTTCCAGATTTTCAATTGTATCGCGCTCTCGATTTTTTTTCAGGTTATCTAGCCACTCAAGAAAAATGAATACGCACCACTGATTTTTAGAAAATAACTTCAGCTAAATTCTATAGAAATATCTAAAATGTATGACCAATGTCCACATAAAACAATTGGTCTTCTCTAGAATAAGCATAGTCAAATAGGATTACGGTTGCTTGGTTCCAAATCAGTCGTAGTCCCACCCCACGCGCATGTTTATAATCAAGTGTGTTTACGTCCCTGAGTTTATCCCAAACTCGGCCCACATCGTAAAATGGAACAATGCTCAATTGGAAAAACTGATCCCAAAGCGAAAAACTTCCCACTCTATATCTAAGTTCCAAATTATAAAACCCTATGACAGGTCCAAAAAACCGTTCTTGTCTATACCCACGAAGCGTATTCTGTCCACCTAGAGCACCAAACGGACCATCAATAGAAAAAAGATAACGATATTCAAAAAACGGGACTTCTCCCTCAATTTTGGTGAGTGCTACACGTTGTGCGATCACAAACTCTTCAAAGAGTTTCGGGAAGGGTTGGTAAAAGTTCTTAGCCTGTGCAAAGTGTCTTATATAATTAAAATCTGATCCAATCGTTCTTTCTGCTTTATTAATATTGTATTCAATGAGCCAACCCCTATCGGGATCTGGCTCATAATCTCTGGTATCGTAAGCGATGCCCGCACGTACATAGTTTAAGTTCCCACCATTCACACCGATGATTTTTCCTGAACTTGCATCCTCAGTGAGTTTTGAACTATCTTCAATGGCAGGTACTCGCAGATTCGTAAGGGGCTCTCTACCTTCAGTGGATGTTCCATCATACCGCCTAACAGTATTTTTTGAAAACTCAACTCCCCCCAAACTCTGAAAACTTGGAAAATTGTTTTGTCTGCGGCAAATTGTCCATATGTCGTATCAAATTGATAATCATGATAATGCTGATTGGAAGTAAATTCCTTCCCTGGACCACGATTGCGGGTATATGAATTAGCATTTTCAAAGTCGGAGTATGTAGCATTGCGAGTGATTCGACTTCCATCCACATTTCTATCTTTAAAATAAAGTGGCTCTAAACTTTCAGTTCCCACACCAAAATATTGATTATAGAAACTTGCATCATGCCCTACATAAGCTCTCAAACGAAATGCAGTATCTGCAAAATAAGGAGCATCCCATGCTAGATAATTATTTTGAGTTCCACGATTGGTTCTGTAAATTCCCACGTTGAACATATGTTCGTAGGGGGTGTATTTAAAAGAAGAATCAGCTTTGGTTCCGTTATAAAAAATATTGGCTAAGATCCCAAGACCTGAGCCATTGACTGCATCATTCCCAAACAAAGGAAGACCAGTAGCATACCAGCCCTCTTTTTTGTTGGCCAGTTCCTTCTCGTCTAACTTCTTAAATTCACCAAGCCATTCCGGTACATCTGACTTTCTTTCTTCTGCATCGATTCCCCAAGGAATGGAGATCCCTATTGATAAAGATACCAACAAGGAAATCAGATTCCGGTAGTGCATGAGAAATTATTTTACTTCGCGGACTTGGATGGTTTCGACTCGCTCTTCACCAGCAATAATATCGGAAAGTATGACTACTTTTTCTCCCATTTGGAGGTATCCATTGTTCACAAGAGTTTGGATGGCAAGTTTGATTGTTTTTTCTGGATCAGAAGAAAAATCCACACGATATGGAATGACCCCTCTTGTTAACCAAAGTTTTCGTCTAACTGACGTCATATTTGTAAATGCATGGACAATTGGATATTTTGGGTGAAAAGATGCCAAATTATTGGCCGTGATACCCCGACGAGTGATGGCAATGATGGCATGTGCCTGCATGGAATCAGCCAAATTTGCGGCCGAACGCGCCATCTCCTCTTTTTGGTCTTTCGGTTTTCTTTGGGCAGCGAGACCTAAGTTGATCGACATCTCCATACGACGGGCAATTTTATCCAACATTTCAACACATCTAACAGGAAATTTCCCCATAGCGGTTTCACCGGATAACATAATCGCATCGGCTTCTTCATACACAGCATTGGCAACATCGGTCACTTCCGCTCTAGTAGGAGATGCATTTTGAATCATAGATTCCAATAAGTGAGTCGCAACGATCACTCGTTTGCCTTCTTCTTGACAACGTTTGATGATCCTCCTTTGGACAATCGGAAGTTCTTCGATTTCGATCTCAACACCCAAATCTCCTCGAGCTACCATAATCCCATCAGACTCACGAATGATGGCATCTAGATTTTTTAAACCTTCTTGGTCTTCAATTTTTGCAATGATTTGTGCATGGTGATTTTTTTCATCAATGATCCCTCGCAGTTGGATCACGTCTTCTGGAGTACGGACAAAAGACAAGGCCACAAAATCAATATCCTCTTCCAAACCGAAAAGAATATCTTTTAAGTCTTTGGGAGTGATAGAAGGTAAATTGACTCGGATCCCTGGCAAATTGATATGTTTTCTAGATCCGAGTTTCCCGCCATCTAACACTGTACAAACGAGCTCGTTCTCGCGAATCTCTTGCACAGCTAAGTTAATGAGCCCGTTGTCAACAGTTACTTTATCACCAACTTTCAAATCTTTTACAATATCACGATAATTCACAAAAACACTTTGTGCTTCTGCTTCCATTCCCGGAATGATATGAAATGTAAAGGTTTCCCCAACTTTTAAGTGGAGATCGTTCTGGACATCGCCAGTTCGAATTTCCGGCCCTTGTGTATCAAGGAGGATAGAAATTGGTTGTTTATGTAATTCATCTTTATTTAAAGACTTAATAATACGAATGATCTTTCTATGAAACTCATGATCTCCATGACTCATATTAATTCGTGCAATGTTCATCCCAGCCAAAGCTAAACTTCGGATCATTTCTTTGGAGGCAGTCGCAGGACCAATGGTGCAAACGATTTTTGTTTTTCGAGCTCTTAGTTGTTCAATAGCAGGCATAATTTTAAGGTTTCAACCGGGGTAAGATTCTATTCAGAAAGTCTAATTGCGATTCCGCAATGTCAAATTTCTCTTGGTTTGGAAATTTTTCGCTTCGTTGGCGGTCACTTTCGGCAGTCACTTTGTCCAAAAGTTTTTTGCCATGTCTTTTTAGATACCCAGTCGATACAAGAATCGGCCAAGGGAATTTTTCCCTTTGGTTTCGAATCGGGAAACTATAGATTTCTTTTCCGCCAAATTTCTTTAAGAAAAAGATCAAATTTTCTTCTGTAAACTTTCCATTTAATTTAGAAAGTACATACTCGCGATCTGGATACACTCCAAACTCCCAAGCCTCATCTAGAATACGAATGATGGATTCAATGGACTCTTTCCATTTTTTTTCTTCTTCCGGACTTCCTTGTTTTACCGATTCACCAGAATCTTCTTCTCCGCCGTTAAAGGCAGAAGTCGAAGCTGCAACCTGCTGTGACTGTTTGGATTTTTTTTCAGCATCTTTCTCAGCTTCTTCTCGCTCTCTCAAACGAGCCTTTACTAAACGTTCTTTCTCTTGAGATATCTTTTTGGCTTTTTGACTCGCCAAATCCTTGTTTAATTGTTGTTGCAAACGTGCTTTGATGGGTGGAATTTCAAATTTATGAACCGTCATGCTACCCATGATCATTCGCCAAATCCTTGTAAAAAATGGGAGGAATTGAAATAGGCTTTGTGCCTCAATTTCTTCCAACAATCGTTTTGGGCTTTCATCATTCAAATGAAGAGTCACATTCATTTGATTTAAAACTCGGATTTCTAAATCAGAATGTTTGATTTGAAAAGTTCTTTTTGCCGACTCAATGGCCTGGGGGATACAGGATTTGTGCAAGATAAATTCGTTATAAATCTTATTATCCGCATACTCAGTATATAAAAGTTCTGGCTGTGAGAGAAGTGCTGCTCGAAATTCATCTGTTAATGGTTCACCGCTAACGCGAAGCAAATTAACCTCAACAATTCGCCCAGCCTCAGCAAGAAAAGCCATCAAATCATCGACTTGTTGTTTGCGTTTTTGTTTTTCTTCTCTTTCTTTATCTTTTTCAATAATCTCATTTAACACCAAACACTCTTCAATCAGAGTTTTTTGGTCTCCATAAGAATCATTCATGTATCCTTTAATTTCTGTTAAAAGGTTACGAGGAGAACTCCATGAATCTTCGGTTACCTCTCCCATAACTCCTAAATTCTTTAAAGCAGGATAAATGGTATTTTTCGTATAATCAATATAACCCTCATAACGATCCGCAATCTCGGATGGTTTGTTATACAGAAAAACACTTTTGTTTGCAGGTCTCGAAGCGGCATCATTTCGGAAAAAAAACAAAATCTTATCATCCACCAATTGTTTCAAAATTGGTTTCAAATGGATGATGATCGTAGTATCCTTTTGCACTTTTGTTTTATCATAGGGGCACTGAAATAAGTTTCCAATTTCAGTAGATGCATAGGTATCAAACAAACGGTTGGAATCAACAGCCGCCTTAATTACTTTCCGCATTTTTTCTTTCCCTACGTACTTTCTTTTTTCATTGAACCATCCTTTAATGGCCGCAGTAGAAAGTTCATTAAGTCCCAATGCATAACGAAAAGCAGTTCCTCCATCCGAAGTAGTAGGCCTTGCAAATACGGTGTTGTGTTTGAGAAAGGTCTTCGGATTTTCAGGGTCCCCTGGCTCATTTGGGTGAAATTCCAAAACATTTAATTTTCTAATGATTGCAGGATTCTGTTTGTAGCTGAGATCGATCACATAGTTTTCTGTTCGATCACGATCAATAGAACTATCTCGTTCGATTTGCTCTACATTAGGCAGAACTTTGTTTTGTAAAAACTTGTCAGTCCACTCAAAGATCACCAATAGAACTTTATAAATTCCTTTGTAGGAAAAGTCCCCCCGTGAATCCATAGCCTGTACTTTTTGCAGACAGGCAGTGTAATCCATTACTTTTAATTCCGGGAGGTTGGGATCTAACATTTACGTAGTAAATTCCTTAGTTAAAAAATCCTTTTTTGTACAATAACTCTGCATTCAAAATGGCAGCTCCAGCAGCACCTCGAATCGTGTTATGCGAAAGTACTACCCATTTCCAATCCAAAATTGGATCTTCCCTTAGCCTTCCGACAACAGTTGTCATCCCTTTGCCAGTCTCTAAATCCAGACGAGGTTGTGGCCGATCATTTTCTTCGCGATAGAGAATAGCCGGGTTTGGTGCAAACGGCAATCCCAATTTCTGCGGTTCCCCTTGAAAATCGGCCCAAACCTTAAGAATCTCTTCTTTTTTTGGTTTTTTATCAAAAGAAACAGAAACACAAACGGTATGGCCATCAAAAACCGGAACACGGTTACAATGGGCAGAAATTTTGAAATCTGCTGGTTTGATGATTCCCGCCTCAACAGTTCCCAAACATTTTTGCGGTTCCACTTCTGCTTTATCTTCTTCTCCACCAATATAAGGAACCACATTCCCAAGAATGTCCATGGTTGGAACCCCAGGATATCCCGCACCCGAAATGGCCTGCATTGAGAATAACATAACAGACTTTAAACCAAAAGTATCCATAAGCGGTTTTAATGAGATAGTGACTCCCATAATGGTACAATTGGAATTAGTAATGATTTTTCCTTTGGTCTTTTGGAACTGTAGAACATCCAGATGATGTGCATTCACTTCCGCAGAAAGAATCGGGACATTCGGATCCATTCTATGGTTCTTCGAATTGGAAAGAACCATAACTCCTGCTTCTGCATAAGCAGTTTCTACTTCTCCCGCAATGGATGCATCCAGACCACTGAACACAAGTTGCACGCCCTTGGTCACTTCAGGATTTGGTAACGTAATGATAATGTCTTTTGCATAAGCAGGGATATCGGATGAAATCTTCCAACGAGATTTCATTACCTCACCATAAGTTTGGCCGGCACTTTTCTCAGAAGCTGCCAAATGAGTCACCGTAAAATAAGGGTGATTCTCCAAAAGTTGAATGAATCTTTGACCGACGGAACCTGTTGCTCCCAGGACTCCAACTTTGATTTTTTCCATAAAATTCCTTAACTAATTGTAAGGATTGAAAAACATCCTATTTCGGAAAGAGATTTCCAATTCTTTTAGCATAAATCGGATTCATTTGTTCCATTCCGACATAAGTAAAGTGATGGAAGTCGGAGAACCCTTGCATGGGCAAACTTCGGTGGATGTCCCAATAATAAACAGAACCACCTTCTAAAGATTGTAAATAACGGAGGTGATCCCTGTACCATTCCGAATCCTCATACCACTCAAGGGATATAGGATTTTCAGGATTGTTGATGAGGAGAAAAGGGACATTTCGATCTCGAAAATGGTCTGTAATTTTTTTGAGATACCGAAAGTGGAAATACGGTCGAAAAGATTCCTCACGAATCCTTTCTTTTGCCAATTTTAAGGCAACAAGGTATCCGATCCCTGGTCTTTTTTCCAAACCTTCAAGCAACCGGTATTGAAAATATTTGCGGTATTCTTCATCTTTCATCCCCAAATAGCGAAAGTCTTCTGTTCTTGGCTCCCTTTCGTATTGGATCCCCGACTTTGCTTCCTCAAGTCCAAAGGTCTGTTCCAACCGAACCCCCATAGGATCAAAATGGTAATCCAAATAAGCACCCGTCGCTTGGCTGGCAAACCACACTCGCTCTAACTTTACAGTGACTAACTTTTTCTCTTGGAAAAATTGAGGATCTAAATAAAGCCTGACCCAACCTTCTCGGGTGAGGGTAATTTCTTGGTGAGTGGTTCCGTTTGATATTTCCATCAGGCAAGGTTTTCCTTTCAAAAGAAATTGTGTCACCTCTACCCAAAATCCTTTCTGTTTGATTTTTTCGGTTGGGAAAAAACTAAATTTCTGTCCTGTCCAACCCAGTCCGTTGATTCCTTCCGGGATCCTGGCACCGGCGTAGGCATGATAACTCGTGTTGCGTCCAAAACGATGTTGGATTAAATTCTGCAAATTTTGTAGGTAAATATCTTTGTAACGATAGAAAGAAAACCCAGAGGAAACAACATATCTTGACCAGGTATCCCAATCCATCGAAGCCCCAACTTCTTTTATCGTCTCCAAAGGAAAAACCCACAAGGACTGGGGTGCCTCTCCAAAGGTGAGGGCATCTCTAATAACAGCCGACTCGTCTACTGAATCATTTCTACCCTCAGGGAATATAACGTAGGTTCGGTGAAGTCGGTAATCGATAAAATTGACTGGGTAAACAACAAGATCCGGCTCCAATGGATCAAGCCAACTGAGGAGTAAATATACGTATAAGGGACTATTCCCAGCATAGGCTAAATAAAAAACATCCACATCCAACGCAAAGTCACGTAAAAGCGAATCCTTTAACTTTTGAGAATCAATTGAATAATAGGCAACGGAGCTACCGACAACAATGATTCTTTTTTTTGTTTTTGGGAGATTTCTGATTCTCTCATATTCATATAAAAAATTGAAAAAATGGTTCGTGTTCCATGGAGATTCATTGGGTAACAAAAACTGAATTTTTTTAAAAAACAAAAAATCACACCCAAAAAGTGAAACAAAAAAGAGGCATATTAGAAGTATCCGCTGTTTCATATCACTTCCTAAAAAACAAAATACACAAATGGTTTGCTATCTGCAGAAAACAAAACTATCAAAATGAGAGAAATCGAAGCCAAAACCCCAAAAAATACCGTTTTTCCTAAGGAATTTTCCCATTTTTTAAATCCACCTAACAATTGCTTATTGTCCCTAAAGTATATACTTCCCCAAATATGACCAATGACTATGACTAAAAAACAATAAAGAAAATTCATTTCATAAGTATAAGGCAGCGAAAAACCCCCTTTTTCTGAAAAAAGGCCCTGTAGGTAGCACAGAGCCGAAGTGAAATCGGCACTCCGGAAAAAAACCCAAAGTAAACTAACAAATATAAAAGTTCCGAAAATTCGAATGGGTCGGAGCCATGGGAAGGTTCTGCCTACGAAGTACTGAGAGCACCACCTTTCAATGATCAGTAAAATTCCGTGACAGGACCCCCAAATCACAAAGTTCCAAGATGCTCCATGCCAAAGACCACCAATGGCCATCACCAAAAAAAGATTTCTATATGTGAAGAGAGCCCCGATACGATTTCCACCTAAGGAAAAGTAGATATATTTTTTAAGCCACTGGGAAAGAGAAATATGCCAACGGGTCCAGAATTCAGAAAACCCAGATGCAAGATAGGGCATCCGGAAATTTTCAGGCAGTCGAAACCCAAAGAAAAGTGCCGTGCCCTGGGCAATGTCGGTATAACCAGAAAAATCGCAATAGATCTGCATTGAATAAGCAAACATTCCCACCCACAAGGACTTAGTAGAAACTTCTTGTGGCCGCAAAAAAACAAAGTCAGAAGTCTCTCCGAGATGGTCAGCCAATACCATCTTTTTGAATAGTCCCAGCAGGATCAAAAATAAGGAAAAAAAGAGGGGGATTCGAAAAAAGGATAGTGGCCTACGAATTTGCGGCAAAAAAGATTTTGCGGTCACGATGGGCCCTGCCACTAACTGCGGGAAAAAAGAAAGAAAGAGCAAATAGGAGAAAATTTTTCGTTCGGCTTTCAACTCGCGGTTGTATACATCAATCACGTAGGAAACGGATTGGAAGGTATAAAACGAAATGCCCACAGGGAGCAGCCACTGTCCCCAAAAGTCTCCCGAGCTAAACGGATTTGCAAATAAATATGCCCAATTTTCAGCAATAAACTGACCATATTTAAAAAAGAAAAGAATCCCCAAACTATTGCCTAGAGAAAGTAAAAGCAGAACAGTGCGAACATGGCCTGATTTGAATCGATCAAGGCCTCGTGCAACCCAAAAATCAAATACGGCAACCCAAACCAGCAAAAGAAAATAAAATGGATTCCAAAAGCAGTAGAATAAAGAGCTAATAAAAACCAAATAAATGATTAATATTAATCGACTAATTACATAAAAACACGCATTTCTTCGGCCCAATCTAACCAAAATAAACCGGAGAACCCACCAAACAAGCAGAGAACAGACTAAAAATAAGCAAAATAAGGAAGAATTAAAAAGCATGAATATGCCTGTATTTAATCATTTATACATTATACTTGCACTTGACTCCACAATTTGGACAGGTGCAGGTCACTTCTGCCTTTACACGCCTTCCTTGTGCTCCCTCCACCTTTCCAACTGCCACAAAATCAAACACGACTCCCTCGGGAACAAAGTGCCCAGACCCGTATTTCGCCGTTCCTTCAATCAAATTGGAACAAGCGTGACATTTTACTCTTAACCGAATCGTTTCCGCCATATAAAAAAGAACAGTGGGTGCCTCGAGCAAGGGTGGCAACCACTATTCCAGAATCTGCCAAATTTACATACGCATGCATTTTTGATACACATGTCAAATTGTCATGCTTTTGGTGGATTTCCACCCTCTTCGTCTTTTGGATTTACTTTTTAGCCGTTAAAGATTTTGCCCCGCGCCCATTGAGTTTTCTCCTCCATTTTCCCCATAAAAGCCGAATTTTGGGCAGATACGCTCTGGTTTTGCCAATTTCTCAACCGAACCTAGTCCCTGGCAGGTATCAGAGCGGCATGAAGGGCCCCCTATGCCTCCTTAAGAGAAAATCATGGAGAAACGACAATTTCCAAGAGAATTCTCTAAATTTGCAGGCTATCGATGTGACCGCACCTGGTCAGCTTCACCGATTCCATATCTTCCCCCGAAACGTTTCCCTTTGGAGAAGGGAGCGGGAACTTTTCGCTAGTTCCGATTCTAGTCCGTTTGGAATTTGCCTAAGGAACGGTAAGCCTAGGAATTGCCGATTTTCGGTCCGCCGGCCGGAAAGCATGTTCCCAATTTGGCGCCGAAAAGAAAACAGTCACTGCCCCAATTTGGTCACAGAGCGAAAACCGAACGACCGTCAGGTGGCCTTGGTGAGGCATTTATGGAAGCGATACGGAATCCAAGTAAATGCCTAATTTTAGACAGTTTTTACTTGCTAAATGGATTTGTGTAGCCGGTTTTTGGACAGATAGGATGAATTCGGGGAAAGTGATTAAATTTGGTCACTTTCAGCCTGTTTACCTACATTTTGATTGGGGATTTGGTTTCTGCATTTTCGTCCTGTGCGCAGCACAGGACTGCCCCTTCCACTGGGAATTTTCGAAGATTTAGGCTTTTTTGGAAGTGGGCTTAGAGGAAGACTTCCCCTTTTTTACAGAAGTTGCGGATTTTGTTGAGGTTCGTTTGCTTTTGGGACCAGTTGCCACCGCAGATTTTTTAGTGGATTTTGCACTAGAGCGATCGGATGTTCTGTCTTCTTCTCCAGCCAAAAGATCGTTGGGGACTCTGCCATTGCGTTTGACCATGTAGATGAAGTGTCGAACGTATTGGGTATACGGCTCTGGGATGGTCTTAGGATCGAAGTTTTTTGCATCCTGAAGGAGCTGGTTGACATGCGCCAGAGGGAGGTCGTCCTTACTGGTTGCCATGAGAATTTCCAATCGTTTGCAGATCTCCGAGTCATTGACTTCGGTAGAGAGTTTTCGCATGGCGTTGAGAAATTTTTGGAAGGCAACTCGCTTCGGCTGAGACATATCCCCAGAAAACCAAAAAGTCCTGGGCTGGCAATCGATTTTACGGAGAAATGCTCTGAGCCTTTTTCAAAAACCGAACTGCTATGAGGGAGCTCCCCTTCCGCATCTTTTGATAAAACATCCTCTTTTGTGGCAAGAACAACTCTCGCATTTTTCAGTGGAACATTCTGCTTCGCACTGTAGTCCGAAGAGAGAGACGAATGAGATAAAACCATCGGTCCGTTTTCTAAAAGCGAAGAATCGTTTGTGGCCATTTCGGCTTGTGGTGTTACGACTACTTCGTAGACCAATCCATCCCGAAGTTCTACTGGAGTGAGGAGTTCATCGTTTGGAATGATGACAGGAAGGTCCATGGCATCTGCCATAAGGCCCGAAATCGGAAAAATAAAAAAAACAGCTAGCAGCACCAAGAAGGTTCCACTTTGCAACTTTTGTGCCAGTTTTTTTATTTTACCCAAGAAAACCATAGTATTTCCCTCAGTTTCTATCGAAATCAGAGAAAAATAAAGCATTTTTTAAGGGATTTTGGCTATTTTTTGATGATCTGCGACCGAACTCGGAGCTTCCATTCCCAGAGTACAATTTCATGTTCTAGGTCTTGGGCCGTCTCTTGTTCCTTCGCAAGCAGAGCATAGATCATATGGGAGATCTCTTTTGAGAACCCCGAATCCAATTCCTTTTCAAAATCTTCCACTCGGAATTCTAAAATCAAAACCGCCAAACGGAAGGCTTCGTTCATGGCAATGAGCTGTGGTTTCACAATGTCCAATTCTGGTTTTTTTAATTCGTTTTTGATCATCACGTCCAAAAAAGTTCGGATGAACATAACATCGTCGGAAGATAAATGGAAGTCCAAAAGAAGTTGTTTTACTTTGTCCAACTCCATGGCCCGGAGATGGATTCTCGCTAAAAACACTGGGTTTTCGCTATAGGTATTTAGGTTCTGGTTTTTGGCGACATCCGTTGCCCTCACCTTGTCGTAATCGACCACACCCTTGTCTTTGGATTCGTCCTTTTTGGGAGACTGTGACTCCGCAGAAGTATTGATCCTTTTTTTGATCACAAGGATATTCATGCTAGGGTAACGAATCTTAAAAGATACCATATCCGAACGGGGGATTTCTTCATCGACCACAAGGAATTGGGCCTGTTCTCCCCGCTCCCAGGCAGCCATCAAATCTTCTTTATTTTTATAATGGTAAATGACAACAGGGAGAACGTCACTTAGACTTCCGGTTCCCAGATAAATTGTTTTGATTTCGTTGGAAAATCCATGTTGGTAAGGAATGACCAGTTTCCCCGCCTTGACATTGACAAATGAGAGTTCACCCAAATGGAAGTGGGAAACGTCGAAATCGTCCCCAAAAAAACCAACCCGAGGGACGTTGACAACGATGGAATTGTTTCTGGCACCCTTTGGAACTTCTGGCCCAGAATCAGTAAAGACAACGTAAGTCAGCTTGGAAAGTCGTACTTTGACAAGAAAACCGGCAGGGGTTTTCCGCTCTTCGTATACAGTATCATCCATTTTTACATTAATCCAAGCTGTTTCATTTTATACTGGAGGGAACCCCTCGAAATACCCAAAGCCTTTGCCATCCGAATTTGGTTGCCCGAAAATATCCGCATCGCTAGAAGAATCTTCTGCCTTTCTAAGGCCTCAGTTCCACGCCGCAAGTCTAAATCTTCAGCATCAGGAATCTCCAAATCCATCTTTGATCTTCCAGGTTCCAAATCGGAAAGTTCGACCTGGTTCGACCTGCAAGTCAAAATCCCAGTCAAAATGGCATTTCTCAAATCGGTGAAGTTTTCTGAATAAGATCTAGATACCAATTCTTGCAAACTCATCACCCCTAACTGTAACCCCGATCGGTTTTGAGAATTACTGAGTTCTTCAAAAATGGACTGAACCAAAATCTGCAATTTCGCTTTTGGAAGAAACCTAAGGGATGGTAGTACCAACGAATTTTTTCTCAAAAATCTTTCAAATTCAGGTAATAATTCTTGGCCCATTTCTTCCGGTCCGAGCAAAAATAAGGACCCCGAATGGCCTGACTTGGACCACCAATCGGAGAGAATTTGTTGTTGGCCCAAATTCCAAGTATGAACTCCCACTAAGACCAAACTCCCATTCCGAGACTCATTCCCCCAAACAGAAAGAGCCTTCTCTAATTTCCCAAAATGTTCAGGTAGAGATTCGACTACCAAAAAAGGTGCCCCTGGCAATTGGCTTTGGTGGATCCATTTAGCTAAACTTTTCTTCCCCGATCCGGAAGGGCCAAGGATGGTGAGGATTTTTTGTTTCGAAAATTCTGAAATTGCTAGGTCCAAATTTGGGATTTCCTGGCGGTATAAGGCTTGCGAATTTTCTCCTAGATTGGCAAGAGAAAGTTTGCCTTGAGGCTTTGTTCTCCCCCATTCCATTCCAATTTTTTCTGCGAAAAGAGCCATGAAGATACCTGCTGGCACCACCGAGGATTCTTCTAATTCAACCAGAAGAAACCCGATCTTCATTTCCCCAAAGTGGATAGAAACGGCCATGGCATTTGTTTTTTTCCCAAACAATTCAAACTCGGTTCCTGAAAAAAATACTGGTTCCTGGGAGTTCATCAACTCGTCCCAATGCAAAGAATTCCGATTCAAAAAAGAATAATAAAATCCATCTTCACCATACCCAAAACTAGAAGATTCAAAAAATGAATCCTCATTCTCTGCTTTCAAAACAACAACACCTGCAAAAAATCCAAGCTCTGTACATAACCCTCCCCAGAGATTGGGAAGGACAGATTCCATCCAATCCTTGCCTGTTTTTTCGGAGGCAAGTAGGGAAATGGCTTGGGAAGGCATGTTATGAAACTGTTTAAATTTAATCACTTTGTCAAGTACGTACCTATTTGAATGTCGGACGTCCGACCAAAAGAGAGGAGAGAGTTTTTGCTAATTTTCGGTATGTCGGATGTCCGACAATGAAGGAAGAAATTACCAAAAAATCCTTTTTTTAGCGGTTTCTAAAAATACAATTGATCCCAAATTTTCAGCAGGAAAGCATACCATTTGGGAAGGGAAAAGAGATAGATGATCACCATTGCAGTTGCAAACCAAAAAGGCGGAGAAGGAAAAACAACGACTTCTTTGAATCTTGCCATGGGATTGGCACGTCGAAATCTTAAAACCTTACTCATTGATATGGACCCGCAGGCGAATTCCACAGGAATTTTTCTAAACCCAGAAACGGTCGAAAAAGATTTGGCCCACCTCTTCCAGAACTCAGCCAACCTGAAAGAAATCATCGCCCCTGCATATAACGAGCATTTGTGGATAGCGCCATCTAGCATGCGTTTGGCGGAAATGGAAACAGTCTCTGTCAACTCCGTTGAGGCACCCTACATACTTAGAGATTCCCTTTCCGGAATTAAGGATTTTGAATTTGTCATCATTGACTGCCCCCCTTCTCTTTCTATTTTTACGGTGAACAGTCTGGTTGCCGCCAACTATGTTCTCATCCCCCTCCAAGCAGAAAAATTCTCGATGGATGGGATTATGGGATTACAACAAACAATATCTTCGATCAAAAAAAGAATCAACCCTGACTTGGAAATTTTGGGAGCCCTCATTACCCAACTCAAACCCCAAACTCTACTCACAAAAACCATCCTTCCCGTTTTGACAAAATACTTTCGAATTTTCGAACACACTATCTCAGATGGAGTGGCAATCGGAGAAAGCCATCTGGCAAAAAAATCAGTTTTCGATTATAACAAAACTTCTAGGCAGTCCCAGGAGTATGAAGGTTTTATCGAGGAGGTCTTGAATGAGCTCAAAAAGTAAACGCCTAGGAACTCTTGCTGATATCTACCAGGCAGAAAATTTAGACGGGACCATCCGAACCATTCGAATGGATCGAATCGTACCCTCAGAAAACCAACCAAGACAGGAACGAAAAAAGGGGATTGAAGAACTTGCACAGACCTTAAAGGCCGACGGACTATTGCAACCAATCATCGTATCCAGAGGAGAGAGGGAAGGTAACTACAAAATCATTGCCGGAGAACGTAGATACCACGCCGCAAAATCCCTGGGTTGGTCCGAAATCGAATGCAAAATCTTGAACCGCCCAGACAAAGAAATTTATAAATTAGCCGTCATCGAAAATTTACAAAGAGAGAATCTTTCTCCCTATGAAGAAGTGGATGCCCTACTATTCCTAAAAAATTCTCACAATTACACGGACCAAGAATTAGGAGATCTTTTTGGGAAAAGTCGCAGTTACATGACGGAAGTACTCTCGATCACATCCATGTCAAAAGACGATCTAGAGAAATGCAAAAAGAACGAAATCTACAACAAAAACCTTTTGGTCCAAGCTGCCCAAGCAGCCAAAAAAGGGAGCCTAGACGAATTTTTAACTCTCTTCCATAAAGGAGCCCTAAAAACTGTCCGGGATGCAAAAGATTTTAATAAACAGACAAAAACAAATGAATCTACTCCTAGAACTTCTTTGCTGTCTGGATACAAAATTCGTAGATCTGGGAATGGGATCCAAATTTTATCAGATGACGAAATCTTACTCGGAGACATTTACAAATTCATCCGAAAAGAGTTGGCCAAAAAATACGGTGACTCGGCATAACCCAAACAAGTACTTAGCAGTCAAGTACTTAGGAAAAAAATTTTAAGCCGGGAGAGGAAAAAGGCTGTACGAACTTGACATCTGCCGGAATCCGACAATAATGTGACATAATAAAAGTGATTTGAGTTTGAGCAAACGTTTCTTGTGGAAACAAGAGACGTGGGATCTGTAGTATCCCAACCCGAAATATAAAAAATTCCCCTGGTGTTCCAGGGGGTCGGGGTTTCCCGAAGGAATGTTGTTGGATGAGACATAATTAACATTATGTCAGATAATGTCAACTCCTTCGTAAAATTTGCTTAAATTTAGTTTAATTTTTGCAGAAAAGCGGAGGAGCTTTTGTGAGCGACCAGCGGCATCCCTATATCCGACTGATGACCGACATCATAGATTCTGGTGTTTGGGCAGGCCTATCCCATGCCGCCAAAACCCTTTATCCGGTTCTATTGAAATTCAGTGACTATAATTTTAAACCTGTTTGGCCCAATACCGAAACTTTAATGAGACTCACGGGTTTCAAAACCAAAAAATCCATTGTCTCTGCCAAAAAAGAACTCACCCAGGCAGGCCTACTCTACCAAGTCCCAGGAAGCGGGAGGACCTCAACCCGGTATCATTTCTCATTCCATTACGAGGGTTCCAGAATTACCCCCCTGGGGGATACAAATATCTCCCCCAGGGATTTCGAAATGGGCTCCTCAGAGGGGGCAAAACCGTCGCTTAAGGGGGGTGCAGATGGAACCCCAAACCATATTAATATAACTATATCTAATACAAACAATGTTCCGGCGGTGCCGGCTACTTCGGAGATTCCCAAGGGAAAGGAAGAGAAAATAGGATTTGAAAATCTGGTTGCTTTGTTTGGTCCTGACATTGCCCTTGAAGCATATAAGAAAGCTGTTTCTTTGCATATGGAATCTGACAGTTCGTATCTCCAATCTCTCTGTCGCGAATTGGTTTCCTTGCAACGACAAGAAGTGATTAAAACTGGGCAGAAATCTATGAACGAGGATATCCTTTCTCACCCCGCTTCTTGGACAGGGTTTCTTTCTTGGGCGAGCAAAGAGCTGACTCAATCTTCCTGGAACCAGTTGGAGCGGATCCAAGTGCAAATGGATGGAAACGTAATAGTGGTTGGTTCACCCCTCCAAGGCCATTTGCGCCAAATTATTCAAATGTATTTTACTGAGCGTGTGAAACCAAGCGTCCTTGTTGTGTTTTCTGAAAAAGAAGAAGGATCTCGCCTCAGTGAAATTCGATAGACTGGATAGAAAAACGGTATTTTTTGGAAGGAATCAGCATCAATAAGCGCATGAAAGATCATTTAATTCGCACAAGCCACCCCTACTCTTTGCCCATCAAATCAGTGTCCACTTCTGGAACCTTTGAAATTAAAAACGAAGAATTTTTATCCTTTTTCGAAGAAAAAGAACAGTCTTCTCTTTCCTCCATTATCTTCCAATTTGATGATGTTGTGTATTTTAACGGGATCGAACTTCTGCCAGGCAAAGATGGGTTGGATTTTTTCCCCGACTCTTTCCGGTTTGAATTATCACACGATGGAAAGTATTGGGAGCCTATTCTACAAGAATCTTCTTTTCGTAAATCCTTCAAAACTTCTGCCAAATGGTTGTTTTCTCTCACTAGCGCTCGTTATGTGAAGTTTGTATCAAAAATATCAAGAAAGGCAAGTAACGGGAAAAATCGGATCAGTTTTGGGCAATTGAAAATTCTCATCACTGGAATTCAGTCTATCCAAGCGAGTTCGGAATTGGATCGTTTGTTTGTAAAAGAAAATCTTTTTGATACAAGACCTGATTATGGTTGGTCTTCTAAAAAAAAGGAAGAACCAGAAGAAGAGTATCTAATTTTGGATATGGGTTCTGTGAATCGTATTGAAGAGATGCGGATGCTCACAAAAAATGATCCATCCACAAACTTTCCGGAACGTTTTGTTACTTATTATAGTGAAGATGATATCACTTGGCACCAGCTACACGAAGAAAATTTCTTTTTGTCGGAACCGGGGACATGGTATAAATGGAGATTTTCTCCTGTTAACTTAAGATATTTGAAATTAGTTTTTTTCCAAGAAAAACAGCCAAATAAAAAAGATTATGTAACGGAAGTCATTGAACTCGAATTGTATTCTAGTCCAGATAAAAAAGATTACGGTGGACCTGCCAGAGAGCCCCTACCTTATGCATCCGTTCTTCGTTCGGGTATCATCCGATTGGCGGTTGATGGAGAAGTAAAAGAAGGTGTTGTAGTCCAAGCGAACGATAGACGACTACGTGATGCAACTACCGAATATCGTGGGATTGTGGAATTAGCTTCTGATGGAGAAGAAAAACCTGGCGTAGCTGTTCAAGGGAATGATAAACGCCTAAAAATTGCCACTGAACTCACTCATGGATTGGTGCGATTGTCTAGAAGTGGAGAAGCAAGGCCCGGGCTTGTGGTTCAGTCAGATGATGAACGATTGCGGAGTGCCTCTACAGATCATCCAGGTATCGTGGAACTCGCATTAGATGGAGAAACTCGGCCAGGAGTTGTTGTCCAAGGAAATGATTCTCGATTGCGAGTAGCTACGAAAAAATCGGTAGGGTTAGTCCAGCTAGCCGATGCGGGTGAAGTTGCTGTCGATAAAGTGGTTACTGGTGATGACCCTCGATTGAGAGATGCCACTACAACTGCAAAGGGGATTGTGCAACTCGCATCAAACGGTGGGGAAGAACCCAATACCGTAGTGCAAGGGAATGACAAACGTTTGAAACATGCCAGTACCGAACTTCATGGAATTGTGCAACTTGCTCATTCTGGTGAAACCAAACCGGGTGCCGTAGTGCAAGGGAATGACAAACGTTTGGCGAAGGCAGGGTTCCAAGATGCAGGAATTGTCCTTCTTGCTAACCATGGCGAGGCAGTTCCTGGTAAGGTGGTGCTTTCGGATGATCCTCGTTTGTCAGATAAAAGGGATCCGAAACCACATACACATCCTTACGCAGAAAAAGAACATGATTTTAATTCTCATACTGGTTTATTGAAAATTACAGGGGAAGCAGTAGCTACTTCAAAGGGTTTTGTCCCTCCTCAGGCAAACGATGCGATCATCTATGGAAAAAATACCAAACTGGGAACAGGTGTTGTTGGTGTTTCCGTTGGAACAGGTGTATCTGGGTTTGGGGATTCTGTTGGCATATTTGGGATTTCCAAAGGACAAATACCTAAACAATCTGCAGGGATTTTAGGTGCCGGTACTACGGCACCAGGTGGACGATTTGTATCACAATCCGATTTTGCATTGATTGTTGATGGAAAAGGAATTCCTGAAATTGAACTTTCTGGTTCAGGAAAGGCAATTTATGCGAATGGAGAGTCATTGTTTGAAGGGAATCTTCGCATCACAAAAGAAGGTGGTGAGGAATGTATTGCCAGATATTTCCGTTTGGACGGTAAAGATGTGGTGACAGCAGGAGATCTCTTGGTTGCAACCGAAGAACCTGGTGTTTTAGGAAGATCTAAACACCCCTACTCCACCAATGTCATTGGTGTTTCTGTGGCCAATGCCCATGTCATTTTTGGAAAACAAGAAAAAGCGGTGGAGTATGTACTTGTCGCTTTGCTTGGAATGACTAAGATCCATGTGGATGCAACACAAGTGCCAATTTATCCAGGGGATCTTTTGGTTTCAGGACTATCTTCTGGTCATGCTGTCAAAGCAGACCCGGCAAAATTAAAGCCGGGCATGTTGGTGGCAAAAGCCATTGAAGCCTGTAAAAGAGACAAAGGAAGTATCCTTTGTATGTTAACTTTCTCCTAAAAACAAAGCTTGTGAGGTGGGTTTTTTTATAAAACCTGCCTCAATGGCTCGTTTGAGTAGGTATTCTACTGCCCCGTGCCCTTCATTTCCTAAATTTTTTGTAAAATCATTCACGTATAGATTGATATGTGATTTGATCACCGCATCATCTTTGTTTTGTGAATTAGAGCGAATGTAATCCATCATTTCTTTTGGTTCTAAGTAGGCCGCTTTTAAACTCTCTCTAAGATTAGATTGGAATTGAAGGGATATATCACGTGGTATGTCTCTTCGGATTGCGATTGCACCTAAAGGAATTGGATAACCTGTTGATTCTTCCCACCATTCCCCAAGATCGACTACTTTTTCCAATCCTCGTTCTTCGTAGGTAAAACGTTCTTCATGGATAATGACACCGAGACTTCCTTCTTCACTTAATACCTTCGGAATAATTTCGTCGTAACGAAGAGCAGTTGGCTTTTGTGTTCCATTGGTATATAGGGATAGTAAGAGATTGGCTGTAGTGAGCATTCCTGGGATATACAGTTGTTTATAGTCGTTTAAGTCTGTTTTTGAATTTTTTTTTCTCACAAGGATAGGGCCGCAGCCCCTACCTAAGGCAGATCCAGTTTCTAGTAAAATGTATTTTTCGATAATATGGAAATAAGCAGCAAACGAAAGTTTTGTGACGGGAAACTTTCCTTGGAAGGCAAACTCGTTTAAGTTTTCCACATCATATAACTCTTCTTTTACTGGATAATTTGTGTTTCGGATCAAATGGTAAAAAAGGAATGTATCGTTTGGACAAGGTGAATACGCTAGAGAGATCATAAGCTAAAAAAGAACTCCTTTGTGGGTGTGATCCAGAGGATCCGGATAATTAAAAATACAAATAAACTGAAAGAAATACCTAGGAAAAAACGTAAAAAAAGATTTTTTAAGCTATCTTCAAGTAATAATGAAAAAGGTAAGATAAGTGTAAACATGCGGCTTAAGTTATCAAAGGATCTCCAATAACCTTGTTCCGCAATGAGGATAACAAACAAACTTCCGAAAATAGGAACAAGTATATTGATATCCTCCGGAAAATTGTTTTTTAGCGTTTGGGCAGATGCGATGGTGATGGAAATGAGTGAGATAAAAAATAGAATTTTTGGAAATTCTTTTAGTTTGAACTGAAAAGAACCACTCTCTTGAAAACTTTTAAAAAATCCGAACAAAGGAAAGTCTGTCATATCCCTGAATCCAAGTGGGTTTGTTCCTAAGTGATTTGGTGGATGGATGAGGTCGATCATAACCAAACAAAGAAATGCGAACCCAGGAATGGAATATATACACATCTGTTTCCATCTTTTTTCTACCAAAGCTTTGTAAACGATGGGTATTAAAAACAATACACCTAATTCTCGGGTGATCACCATCATGAAAAAAAAGAATAAAGCCAAAAAATCTTTTTTGTTTTTAAAAAAATAAAATGCAATGATTCCGAAGCTTACAAAAAGGGAATCTGCAACTAAAAGTAAATTTGCATTTAATGAAAAAGGAGAGAACAAATAAAAGGTTACATACCATTTTTTGGATTTTGGCAGTAAGGAATACAAACAAAAGACGGAAATTAAGAATGTAGAAAACAGGATGAAAAGTGTAATGATCGGGTAATAAGAAAACCCGACTAGATTTGAAATGGCGCCTGTTAAAAGAGAAAGTCCAAGACGGTGAAAGCGGAAAAAGTAAGAGTCTACAATGAGATCCCAATCTGAGGAAACAAACAGATCTTTTGCGAGAAGGTAGAAAAATTGTCCATCATATCCGCCTGATTTGTATATTACAAAATGTGAATCGACCAGGTTTGGGTTGATTTCGTAAAACCCTTCCCAAATTCCGATCAAAGCAGACAGGGAGTGGTCATAGGGAGCTGTTTTGAAAAGGATGAGCCCCCCTACTCCCAAAATGTAGAAAACCAAAAGAAAACAAAGTTGGTAGAGTTTCACACTTCCATTTTGCAAATTTTAACAGATTCGAAAAGGAATTTCTCTGGAATTTTATAAAGATTCTGACAGTTTGTATCCAAAGTTGGGGCAAATGAAAGAAGTTCTCGTTACGATTCAAAGTGTTTATCAATATTTAGAAAAACTTGGCCCCAAAAAATCCTTCCAGATTTTGAAAAATCTTGGTTATGAAAAGTTACTTTCTCTTACAGGGAAGGTTCCCAAGGAGAGGTTGATCGTTCTCACGCAGAAATTAAGTGAAGATACCGTTGTAGAACTGGTCAAACAAATTCCCGAGAAGATCCTTGTGGAGATGATCCGCGAAAATGAGGATGAAGATTTGGTTTATTTCATTCACTCCCTACCCATGGTGGATTTGGCTCTTGTCTCTCGTAGCATTCCTCCGCACGATGTGGGTTTGCTTGCAAAAACATTAGGCCGTGAAACAAGTGTGGAGATTCTTAAAACATTAGGGATTGAAAAATCGATTGCGTTACTCAAAGAAATTCCAATGAGAGATTTTCTTTGGTTAGTTGGTGAGGTTCATGTTGGTCCAGTCATCCAACTTGTGAACGAACTCTCTGTCGCAGATTGTAAAAAATGGATCAAACAGCGTGGTTTGGAAGAACTACCTGTGTTGATTAAGTTTTTTGGTGTCCACAATGCGATTCAGATTTTTAAGAAATTGGGTATGAATAAAGCATTGGAGATGATGCATCTGTTAGGAACCAGAGAAATGTTGGAGTTATCATTTCTCCTATCGGGGATGCAGTTGGAAGAAAAAAATATGCCAGCAATTGCAATCTTAAAACCGAACGATTTGTCATCTAAAAACAAAACAAAATCGGCTCCAAATAAAAAACAAATTCCAAAAAAGAAAAAAGCATCTAAACGCTGACGTTTACTTTAGGGAAGTAAATTGTAAATTTGCTTCCTTCTCCCATTGTGCTTTCTACAAAAATTTCACCGGACATTTTGTCCACGAGTGACTTGACAATGGATAACCCAAGCCCAGTTCCCCCGATTTTTTTGTTATCGGAAGAAGGAATTCGAAAAAATCGATCGAAGATTTGATTTTTGTAATTTGGGTCGATTCCAATTCCTGTATCTTCCACTATGATTTCAATTTTGCCATTGGTTTCACGGATTGAAATTCCGATTTTCCCCTTGGAGGTATATTTTAAGGCGTTTACATATAGATTTGTAATGATCTGAGAAAATTCAAATTTTATTCCTCGCAGGAAAAATCCTTTTTTGAGTGATAAGTTCCATTCAATTGGTTTCCCTTTCGCAAGGTGGGAATTCATATGAATGACGTCTTCGATCACAGGGACTGGATCAAAAATTTCGACGACTTCGTCTTCCTTGTCTTTTTCTCTCGAAGTGGTGAGTTTGAGTAAATTTTCGATTAAAAAGCTAAGCCTTTTCGCATTTTTATCAATCACTTCTAACATGTTTTTATGTTCGGTGTTAAATGGCAATGAAGGATCGGATTTAAAAAATTCCAAATATCCTCTAATGTTTGTCATTGGGCTTCTGAGTTCGTGGCTTACGTTGGAGATAAATTCGTGTTGTAATCGTTCTTGTTCTTTTTTTTCTGAATTTGGTCGGAATTGTACTTGGTAGCGTTTTTTTGGGGACAGAAGGATGGATGTGAAGCTGATATCCACTTCTAATTTACTTCCATCTTTTAGCATTATTTCAGCATCGGGTAAGGATAACATTGTATCAGAAGAAAGGTCCGAACCAAATCGCAATTGGTTTGAAACCTGGTTTCCTAGGATAATATCTTCGATACTTAATTTTGTGATGTCTCCGCGAGTGTATCCAGTGAGAGATCGAAATTGGTTGTTTGCTTCAAGAATGCTACCCGTATCGGCATCAACAAGAGCAATGGCTTCTCTTGAAAATTCGAATAGATACCTATATTTTTCTTCCGAATATTGCAAATCGACAGCAGATCTATCTAATTTGATTTCTAAAATTGAGATTAAGTTTTCAAGCTCAGTAATTTCTTCCCTTTGTAGTTCTAACTTGGCGTTAAAAGAATCTAACATTGAGTTGACGAGAACCTTTACTCGGTTGTCTAGTTGTAAAGTTTCGTCGGAGTTGAGCCTTGAATTATAATTTCCTTGTAGGATATCTAAAACGACTGAGTTAACATCCACGATGAGGTGTCGAACAGCATTGAGTTTTCTATAGTTGATCTGTGAAGGCGCATGAAGTTTTGTTTCCGTTGGTTCTTGAAAACTGCTGAGTTTACGGACATCAAAAACTTTTTTTGGTTCTAGTGCAGATAGGATTTCATCAAAGTCGAATGCGGATCGAACTGCATCGGGTTGGATGACTCTTCTGATGAGTCGAAAATAAACATCTTTTAGGAGAGGGAACAGTGTGTTCGCATCGCCTTTGTAAGAAAAAATACCTTTTTGGATGAGAGGGTTTGAGTTTAGGAGATTTTTAGTCTCTCCTACTCTAAGGTGTGGATAAAAATGGGAAAGCTGAAGGTCATCCCACAGATTTCCATTACTGAGTTGGTTTGTGTTTTGTAAAAGATCGATTGCCTTTTTGACAGCGAGAAGAACACCGGAAATTTCCCGTCCAGTTTTTAATACTGCGTCTCCACTAAATGCGAGTAAGGTGGATGGAAAAAAAGATTTGGTTTCTAGGATTGGTAGTTCCAAGGTATTGGCAAAATCTTGAAAGTTTCGAAGGAATGGACTAGAAAATGGATCAGAAACTAAACCCAAACAAGAAGGTTTTAAAAATTCTTTTTCTTCTAAAAATCCAGGAGTGTCAATGTAACGAACTTTGACTGGATTTTTTGGGGCATATTCTTCCAGAAATTTTTCTGCATACAATCTTTCCACTGAGTATTGGTGTGGTACGGGAAGTATATATGCTTTATTTCTTGTGAGGTCTTCTGGTTTAAATTGGAATCGAGAATAAAATGATAAAGGAGAATGATAAAGATAGATTCCTTTATAAATTCGTTTGAGTTTTGACTTTTTGAGAAAACTATCTTGTAGGTAAGCGATGGTTGGGACCTCGCCTGCTTCCACTCGACCGGCGTCCAGTAATGGCATAATGGCCTTGTGATGTGTATTGACGTGAAGAGTAACTTTGACGCCGAATTCTTCAAAGTATCCCTTTTTATAGGCAACGACAACGGGTAGAGAGCTAAGGCGACTTGTTATACAAATCTGGATCACATGGCAACAATCCCAAAAATAGGGATCGTTGCCAAATCTTTCTGTAGGGATTTGTCGCTAGGAAGAAAAAATCTCTTGGAGGAATTCCGTTGTTCTTTTGGTATATTCGGAAACTTCCTTTTCGTCCATAACCTTTGCGGAGAGTAAAGCAAGGTCGTAAATGACTCTAGCCAACTTTTTGCCTTTCTCTGGATTTATTCCTTCAAACGCTTGTAAGGCGGATTTTACTAGTGGAGACTTTGAGTTAACCATGAGAGTGTGAGATTTGAGGATGTTTTTCATGTCATCTCGGTTTAACATGGAGTTCATTTCGGACATTCTTCTCATAAACTCTGGTAAAAGAATCACACCAGGAACTTCTAGTGATTTTAAAGCTTCTACCTTTATTTCAACACCTTCTACTGGTAATGAAGATTGAAATAAATTTTGAATTCGATCAGATTCTGTTTTGTTTTCTTCGTTCACCAGATCTTTAGGGGTGTCTTTATCTACAACTTGATCTGCAATTTCAGAATCAACTCTTTGGAACTTCCAATCGGGGTTTTTCATCTCTAAGTGTTGGATGAGATGGGAGTCGATTTTGGAATCAACAAGTAATGCTTCTAGGCCTTGTGATTTTAGAAGTTCCATATAAACGGATCCCATTTCTGTTTCATTGGCGTAGAAAATTTTATTTTGGTTTTTTTCCTTATTTTTTTCCCAATACTCGGAAGTAGTTGAGTAACCACCTTCTGAATTCTTAAAGATCAAATGGTCCTTCATAGCTTCGTAAAATTTTTCATCGGTAAGAACTCCGTATTTTACAAATAAAGAGATATCGGGCCAGTTTGATTCATATTTTGGTCTGTCTTTTTTGAAGTCTTCGATCAAACGATCAGCTACTTTTTTAATAATATGGTTTGAGATTTTTTTTACTAATGGATCGTTCTGTAAGTAAGATCTGGAAACATTTAGAGGTAAATCTGGAATGTTTATGGTCCCCTTAAGAATTGTGAGGAATTGTGGGATCAACTCACTTGCATTATCACTTACAAAAACATGATTACAAAAAAGTTTGATTCCGTTTTTTGAGGCTTCTAATTCGTGGGTTAACTTAGGAAAATATAAAATGCCTTGTAAACGAAATGGATAATCAACGTTCAAATGAATATGAAAGAGAGATTCTCCTGAGAAAGGGAATAAATAAGAAAAAAAATCCTTATATTCATCTTGTGAGATTTTTGCAGGCTCTTCAGACCATAGAGGTTTTTCTCGATTAGCTTTTTCACCTTGGACATAAATCCCTACTGGCAAAAAATCACAGTATTTTTTGATTAGTTCTTTTAGTTTCCATTTATCTAGATATTCGCCAGACTCACTGTCCAGATAAAGGGAAATTTTGGTTCCTCTAGATTCTTTTTCAATAGGTGATATCGTAAATTCGGTGCCAGACTCGCTTGACCATAAAACAGCAGTTTGTCCCTTCTTGTATGATTTTGTTTCAATAGTTACCTTTTTGGAAACCATAAAAGAGGAATAAAATCCAAGTCCAAAGTGGCCAATGATTTCGGCTTTGTTTTCTGCATTTTGGTATTGTTTTGCGAAGTCTGTAGCTCCAGAAAAGGCAATTTGGTTGATGTATTTTTTGACTTCTTCTGTCGTCATCCCAACCCCGTTGTCTTCGATGCTAAGTATTCTGGAATCCACATCAAAATTTAAATCTATTTTGTACTCGTTTCCACCATCAAACTCCTCCGATAAAGAAATCTTTTTTAGTTTGGTGATTGCGTCACTTGCGTTGGAAACTAATTCTCTTAAGAAGATATCTTTCTCGGAATATAACCATTTTTTTATGATAGGAAAGATATTCTCTGTTTCTACACTAATTTTTCCTGACTCTTCAGCTGACATTTGTTACTCCTTTGTTTTTAATTGTTTTGTTAGTTTTAAGACTTTTGTTTTGTCGAATTTGGATAAAGATAAGAAGGTTTTTTGGGGGGTTTCTTTATCCACTCTCTCTATTAAATTTGAAAGAAGTTGAATGTTTTCTGGTGTGATCCCTCTTTTTTCTAAATAATCTACAAGGAATATATTTCTTTTTTTTCCAAAGTTTTGAACCATATCTACAAACTCGTTTGCCTGGAGATTCAATCGATACTTTCTATATCCTAGGTATGAAAGAGTGCCTAAAACAGCAAGAAAAACTACAGGGAAAATAGAAGGTGCTTTTGAGTTTGTCGATTGATTCGATTTCTGTTGCGGTTCCTTTTCCTTTTCCGAAAGGATAGGTAGGGTAGGAAATTGTAGTGTGAGTGTTTTGTATTGTGAATCCTTTAAGGAAAAGTAACTGAATTGGTAGGGCTCCAGTTGGAGATTTTCTCCTTCTCTCACTTGGTATCCATAAAGAAACCGAACGATAGAGTAGAATCCGTATTCCCCTGATTCCAGCTTTCGAAACGTTTTATTTCTAGTTTGTGAGACTAATTGGTATTTCATTTTCGATTCTTGCCATGGTTTGATTCCCTCATGTCCCCCCTCCCCTTCTATTGTGATCTCGAAATAAACGGTTTCGGCCTTACGGATTTCTTTCGGAAAATTGGTTAGTTTGAGTTGGAAGTTTCCGATGGCACCAGTGAATGTTTTAGGTTGGTTTGTAGGCAGGTTTAGCACCGTCACAGTCGCTGGGGTTGTGTCTACTGTCTCTTGTAATGAGTTGAAGCGTAAACTATCCCCGGAGATAAATTTTGTTTTTCCGATTTGGAACCTGCCTGATTTAATTGGGGTTAGTCCGTAAATTTCTTTATCATATACTAGAGTTTTCTTTAGGCTATTGTTTCTTCTAACTTCTGGTTCAATTTGTACGGATACCTGTCTTAATGTTTCTGAAAGAAAATAAGGAAACGAAATGGATTGGTTGGGGTCTCTCTCTAGAAAGGGCTGTCTATATCCATTGTAGTAAAGAACAAAGTATCCAACAATAGGTTCTCCTTTATAAAATACAGTTTTATTGGTATGGAATGCAACTTCGGGGGATCCCTCTGACGGTGTCTCGAAATCTTCAAATGGGAAAGGATTAAAAAATTGATTTTGAGAATGCCTGCTTTTTTTGCTAACTTTGAATTGAATGGGAGGTGATTTGAAAATTTTGTTATCATATTCTACCGATACCTCTGGGAGATGGAATGTTCCTTCTGATTCTGTATCTACATAGAAATTGAGTATTTGAGATTTTGAAACTTTAAAGTTGATGATTTGAGTTTCCGTTCCACTGCCGGAAAAATGAATTCGAACTCCATTTTGTTTTATGTTTGTTTGGACAGCTCGAAAAATTTTATCCCCGTGGGCTCTTACTTCTAATTTGGCATGTTCTCCTAAAGAAAATTCGTTAGGTGATAAAAGAAAATCTACTTCAGAAGAATCAATTGCTGCCAGAGGGAAGAGGAAAAGGAAAAGAAGTGTGTGTCTTTTATTACCAAAACTTTTCATTATCGAATGATCCCCCTCTTTTGTTCTTCAAAATGGAATCTTGTGAGAATGGGTCCAATATTTTTTCTGCATCTGTTTTGTCTTCTTTTCTGTTTCGTTTTTCCTGTTTTGGTTGCGATTGTTGGTTATTTTCTTCATTTTTTTGTTTGCGTTCTAATTCTTTATCGTTCGTTAGGTGCTCTATGTTTTTTTTGGCTCCCAAATGATCCTGGTCCATCTCAAGTGTTTTTGTATATGCTTTTAAAGCATTCTTTTTGTCACCTAATCTTGAATAAATATTACCAAGGTTAAAATAAGTTTTTGCTTTGAGGCCGTCATCTGATTTGGGATGAGTTAAGATTTTTTCAGCAATTTCAATTGCTTCTTTGTATTGCCCCATTTGATAAGCGGTAGCAGATTGATTGTATAAAAGTCTTGGATCTTCGTGAATGTATTCCTTTGCTTTTTGGAATTCCATTTGGCTTTCGTTATAATTTTTGTTATGATAGGATTTTACTCCTCTCTCGATTGAATTGCCACCTGGATCTAATTCCCATGCGTATAAATCCTTTTGCCAAAATAAGATGCAAAGAAAGAATACTATTGTATAAATCCCCTTGGGAGTATTTTGTAAAAATAAGTTTAGGAGGCGCTCAAAAAATAGAAAGAAAAAAGCAGCAATTAAATATGGATGGGCTCCATCTTCATTTTTGAATCTTTCGATGGTTTGAATTTTTCTTTTTTTTGCAGTTTGGAGTGTCTCTAGGAGGGCATATGCACCTTCTGCTTGGAAAGAAACGTCGTAGTAAGTTCCATGATTTTGGTCTGCTATTGATTTTAATTTAGCAACATTCATTTGAGAAATTACTAAATTTGGTGTAGAAAGGGATTCGGAAATTCCTGCATCAGTGGTGACATACCCACCTCTGCCAGTCCCGGGATCGCGGTATTCTATGTTCCCTCCCTCTTCGGTCCCGATTCCCCATACAATCACCTCGCCGTTGATTGGCGGTATATTTTGGTTTTCGTGGTCTTCGCCATCGGATACGATGATGGTGATTTGAGAGGAGATATTATTATTTTTTTTTCTGATTTGGTTAACCCGCTCTAATGCGATCGAGAGATTTGTACCTTTAGCTCCTACCATTTCTACACCTAATGCTTGTATATAGTCTGCGACTGCGGCAATATCTGTTGTGAGTGGGCAAAAAGAGAAAGATTGGCCGGCAAAAACGATAATACCAATTCTATTGCCTTTTAGGTCGGGTAGAATGCGCAATGCTAAGTCTTGGAACCTTTTTAGTCGGTTTGGTCTTACATCAATAGCATTCATTGATAAGCTTACATCCACAACAAATAAAATATCAGCAGAATCGAATTCTTTTGTAGATTCGACTTCCATTGATTTTACCTTATACAATGAAAAAAAAGCAAGAGTGAGGGATGTAAGGAAGCAGAAAATTCTTAGAAAGTAGAGTTTTGTGTCCGCTGTAAAAATTCTTTTTTTTATATTGGGATATTTTTCTTTGAATGAGTTTGCTTTTATGTTTATATAAAATTTTCCGGAAAGTAGTAGTGTCCAGGTGACAATAGATATAATTGCAACCTTTGTTATTGTTTGGATGTCAATCATAGCTTCTCTGTTAGTGGGTATAATATTAGCAGTCCCGCAACTCCCAATAGAATAAAGAAAATGGATAATGCCGAAGGGAAGTGGGTTTCGTGAATTTCCATTGGTTTAGATGGAAGTTCTACTGTTTCTAGTCCATTGATTTCATTTAGTACTTCCTGTAAAATTTCAGGTGATTCTGCACGGAAAAACCTTCCTTTGGTTCCTGTTGATATTGATTCTAGGGATTCGTAGTTAACTTCGTATTGACCTTGTTCTTTCCCGATTCCAATAGAATAAACTTTTATCCCAAAGGTTTTAGCCGCATAGGATGCAGTTTCTGGATCTAATTTTCCGGTATTCGAAACACCGTCAGTGAGTAGGATGATAATTTTTGATTTTGCTTTTGAGTCTTTTAACCGGTATGTGGAAAGAACGAGAGCATCACCAATGGCTGTTCCTTGTTCGTTGATATCTTCGTCTGAAGTTTCGATGATCAATTCATCTAGTGCAAATCGATCGCTTGATAATGGGGATTGTAAGTAGGCAGCTCCTGCAAATACGACAATTCCAATTCGATCATACAATCTTTTTTGAATGAATTCACGGAGTAGTTCTTTTGAAACTGTGAGCCTGTTTTTTGGTAAAAAATCATAGGAATTTACCATAGAGCCTGAGATATCCAAGGCAATCATAATATCGATCCCGTTTGTGCTATCGGGTGTTAGTTTGTATCTTTCTCCCGGACCTGCTGCGGCAATCACCAAAAATATGCCAGCAATATAAAATAGAACCTCGGACAGACTTAAAAGAATGAATCTGAACTTCGTAGAGAAAAATGATTTTTGTTTTTGAAATCTGTCCGATTGGATGAGTAAAACTGCTCCAATTTTTTCGGTTTTCCATTGATAGAGCGCAACTAAAATTAAAGGGATGATCAAAAATAAAAGATACGGTCTTTGAAATTGTTCAAACATTACAATTCCATATCCTTTTTGATTTTTACCCAAATGGATACTGCCACCGTTTTCTCTAGTTTGGTTTGATTGTTGTCGTATTTAGCATTCCTGAAATAAATTCTTAAGTTCCTAAGGATAGAATCATCGATATGTGTTCTGTCGAAAAGTTCCGCTAAAAATTCGGAATCAGTTTTTCCTAATAGGTTTTTTTCTAACCTTTTGGAATACACCTCTTTTGTATATTCGCTTATCTTAAAGGCAAGTTCCTTTTCATAAATTGCATCGGATTCTAGATAGGTTTCTAAGAAATGAAGTCGTTTAGTTGTTTCTTCTAAAACTGGTTGTTTTTCCCATAATGCATCCACAACTTTTGGTTTTGACTTCCAATATAAATATAGTGCATATAGCAAATATATGTTGATTGAAGTGATGAGTAATACAAGGAATAACCGGAAAAAGTATGGGCCTGAAAAGCTAATCGGGGGATCACTGTCTTCAATGTCAGTTTCGGAGCCAAGTAATTGTGATTTGACTTTTATTCTTTTGGTTGAGTTTTTTCGTTCTCCATTTTCTTCCCAAGACAAAGGAAGAACAAATTCTCCTGGTTTATAAAATAGGATTAATGCAGAAAGTTTTAAGTGATCTTTCTTGATGTTAAAAATTTTAAAGGAAGGTAGAGTGGCATCTTCGTAGAACTCACCTTCTTCCATTTGTAAGTCACTTTCAATTCCTTGGGTAAGTTCAATCTGATAATGTACTGTGTCTCCTACATAGATGTCATCTTCTAAGATTGTTTCCTTTGGATTGGAAAATAAAGGAAAAGTGGAAATGAGAATCAGAAGAATGTATTTAGCCATTTCGTTTGATTTTGAAGAGCGGTATAATCTGATTTGAGAGTTTAGCATTCGGATTGATTTGAACTAAATTTGCGCCGAAAAAACTTTTTGCTGCTTTTAAATCATTTGCATATGTTGTTTTGTTATTCCTGAGACTTGGTTTTTCTTGTGAAATTTGGCGGAACCACTTGAACCAAAGTGGAAACTCTAATGTATCGAATTCATCCTGAATCCAGATTCCAAATGGCTCCCATACTTTTGTATTTCTATTTGAGGTCAAGTAGTCTGCAAATTCGATAAAATCAGATATCCAGTAACAAATAGCAAATTTGGGATAGAGTCTAAATGCAAATTGATAAGCAGAATGATAATTTGTTATACCACCTTCTTTTTGTTTTGTGATATTTGTAAAGGTTTTAAATACGTCTGCTTCTGTTCTTAACCACTTACCTGGGGAATGTGAGCGATTGGAAAACGTAACGAGCAAAATTCGATTTCCCAGTTTGATATGGAATAAAGACAAAAACAAAGCAATTTGAAAGGCAGTGTCTTTTTTTGATTCACTCATAGAGTCGCTCATATCATAGAAGATGATAATGGGTGCGTCTCTTTCTTCATAGTATTCTTTTGTATACAATTCACCGGTTCTTGAGGTGACATTCCAGTCAATATATCGAATGTCATCTCCGAAATGGTAGTTACGCACTTCTTTGAAATCTAATCCACGGCCCTTTTCTGTCATTGGTAGAAAACCTTGCCGGGTTGAAGAAAATTTTTTTTTCGTTTCCCATTGCAAAACTTGGAGGAGACGTTTCAGTTCGTGCGATAACATCTAAGGAACTTCCGTGACAGATAGGATTCGTTTGATAATAGAATCTGTGCTGATATCCTCGCTAATCGCATCAATGGTTAAGTGAAGTCTATGTTTTACAATTTCTGAGAAAAAACGTTGGATATCCTCTGGAATCACAAAATCCCTACCTTCTAAAAGAGCGTTGATACGACTTACTTTTAACATAGCAAGGCTTGCTCTGGGACTGACTCCATGTTGGATAAAATTTTTTAATTCACTATCGATTGTCGTTTGTGGTCGTGTATTACGTGTTAAATTGACAATATATGTTTGTAATTTTGGTTCAACGTATACTCGATTTGAAATTTCTGAAATCTTTTGGATTTCTTTTGGTTTCATAACTTTTTTTGCTTTTTTCTTAGAAAAATCCAAGTTTCCATGTTGGTTTAAGATTGCTACTTCGTCTTCCAAAGAGGGATATGTAACGATTACTTTGAACAAAAAACGATCTAATTGTGCTTCTGGAAGTGGATAAGTTCCTTCCTGATCAATTGGGTTTTGTGTAGCGATCACAAAGAATGGGGGCTCAAGATCGAAAGTTTCATCTGCAATCGATACTTGTCTTTCTTCCATACATTGGAGTAATGCGGATTGAACTTTTGCAGGTGCTCTATTGATTTCGTCAGCTAACAGTACGTTGGTGAATATAGGGCCTTTCCGAATTTCGAATGATGAAGTTTTTGGGTTAAAGATATTTGTTCCAGTAAGATCTGCTGGAAGTAAATCCGGAGTGAATTGGACTCTAGAAAATTTAGCATCAATGATTGATGCTAAATTTTTGGCAACAAGTGTTTTTGCAAGCCCTGGCATTCCCTCTAGAAGTACATGGCCATTTGCTACAAGTCCAACAAAAAGGGATTGGATGACATTGTCCATCCCTGAGATAGATTCGGATAGTTCCGACCTAAGTAATTTTACCTGGTCAGATATTTCTGTAATTTGTTCTTTGTTTATTTGCATTGCGATGGAGTCATTTTTGGCATTGGTTTATCGATCATATAATATTCTGTTTTGCCTCCAATGGTCCAACATCCCATTTTTCTACCTTGAGGTTCCACAGGGCCCTTCCCCAATTCTTTTCCATCTTCTGAATACTCTGTTGCATCATCGGTAGAACGAATGACCATACGTTTTTTCCCAGATGGATAAAAGTAAGTATAGGGAATGCTTGGTTTATAGTTTAATTTTAAATCTTGCGTTTCTTCATCAATTTTAACGAGGGAAAAGAATAATTTTCCTTCTCCGAGAATTTTGCCAGTATTATCATATACTTTAGCGGACTCTAACATACTTTCGTTTGCCATAGTCCCTTGGTAACCGATTTGACCATTTTTATAATAGAACTTCCATTCACCTGTTCTAGTATGTTTTCTTGGGCCTGTTCCAAATATTTTTCCGTCTGCGTAGTATTCTTTCCAGATTCCAGTTCTTTCATATTTGATATCTAGGTTTTCTGAATTTTCTTTTTTAGAATAGTTTCCTTCTGCAAGAATATTCCCTTTTGTTCCAAACATTTTCCATAAACCACTTCTGATATCTGCAGAATAAGAACCTTGTGATTCTACAGCACCATCTTTGTAGTAATTGATTTCTAAACCATTTTTTAAGCCGTTGATAAAAGAAACCTTCGTTTTGATTCCGTTTCCATCGGAACCTACGAAATAGTAAGTCCACTCACCATCTTCTTCGTTATCTTTGAAAGTTCCCTTTTCGACCCATTCGCCTTTATTGTTTTTTCTATAGTAGGATCCATTTTTTTTATCATCTATATAGGTTGTCTCGGAGGTCACATTTCCTTGTTTGTCGAAAGTTTTTGCAATACCTTCTTTTTTTCCATCTACCCATGGTGTTTCAGCCAAAAATCTTTGCGGGCTATCTGGATCTGGCTTTTTCCAGATTCCTGTTTTTTTGCCGTCTATATATTCTCCTACTTGATCAAGAGTTGATTTGTATTTTGGGTTTTCTGCTGTAGAGCCAGGCTGTTCGAATTGAATGTATTCTTCCCAGGGCCCATGTTTTGGGAGGGATTTGATTTTAGCAGGAGCAAACTTTGCGACTTGGTCGTCCGTACACTTTGTTCCCCCGCATTCTGCTTTGACTTCTCCGATGGCACGAATTCCACCAGAGTTTTTGAAACGTTCTGTTCGTATCCACTTACCCTTTGTTAGTTTTAATTCAAATTCTTGGTCGCCTGATCCGTCTTTTACGGAGGCACCAGAACATTGGATGAGGAGTGCTGCGATGGTTAAGTAGAGAAGTTTAAATTTCATGTTTCTATCCTGTCAAAGAGATGTGCGCGTTTCAATTTATTTACCGACAGTAATTCATTCGCAATCGCAATTTTTCCTCCGGTCAACTTATCAGAAAAAAAACGTGGAGGGAGAATGTGAAAGGCACCCTCCCCTTTTACATATAACGTTTCTCCGTCAAGTGAAGTGAGCTCACATTCCAGAAGAACTTTGCGTTTCGCTTTTTTAATCGGCCACGCACGAACCAGCAATTCTTTTTCTACTGGTGTTGCCTTATGAAATTTGAAACTCATAGTGTCGGTCATAACGATGTAACCTAAATGAAAACAGAGACCTCCCATTGCCTCATCCAGAACGGTTGATAAGATCCCGCCATGAACAAAGCCTGGGGCGCCATTATACATTCTTTTAAAACTATAAGTAAAATTTACTTCTCCTGTTTCATCGTGAAACGTGAAATCTGCGACGAGTCCTAGTGGGTTTTCTTTCCCGCATCCGAAACAAGTGTCATGATGGATTTCATAACCATGTTTGGAAGGATTTTCTATCGGTTGGTTCATTCATTGTCCTTGGTTTTTATTTTAAAAAATCGATGATAGCGGAAGAAACTTCTTCGGGAGAGTCCATATGTAAATGGTGCCCACCAGGTAAAATTACTTCTTTTAAATTTTTGACAGCATTTTTTCTATTTTTGTATTTTTCTGCGATTGGAAATCCGGATTGATCACCTAGTATGAGTAAGGTTGGGCATTCAATTCTTTTGCAGAACGATTCAATTTGTTCTTCGGTATAACGAAAAAAGGAATTATAATGGAGTCTTAAATCTCTTCTTGGTTTAAAACCTTTTGGTGTTTTTTCGATTCCTCTTTCCATAAGAATTTCAGCTGATTCTTTTTTCATATCCCCTGCTTTTAATCTTACTCCTACTGCTGATTCCATGTCAGGGAAATAAGTTTCTTTTTTTCCTCTCGGATGGAGAATTTGTTTAATTGCTTCTGTGAGAATATCCGGCGCAGATTCAGAAAGATTTGTCAATGGTCCAAGTGATTCGATTAATACCAATTTGCTGATTTGTAAAAGATTTGTGCCGGCGACTAACGTAGAAACGGCGGCTCCCATCGAATGTGCCATAAGAATAAAATTTTCTAATCCTAATGTTTGTGCAATAGAGACAACTTCTAGAGTGTATTCTGCAAAATAATATATTGTGTTTTCAGGTTTGTGACTGGATTTGCCATGACCTGGAAAATCTAAAGAGATAAACCGATAGTCGGGGAAAAACTTTGCAAGTGGTGCAAAACTATTTGCATTGTCTAACCAACCATGGAACGCAAGAATTGGTACCCCTTGTGGGTTTCCCCACTCAACTCCCTCAATGGTATGAAATTTTGTGCGAATTGAAATCGGCAACATATACCTAAGGCTTTTTGATTCCATTCGATTGTAAACATTTATCTTTCAGATTTGCGCTTGATTCTTTTTCACTTTTTAATTGAATTTAATCATGAGCCGTTTACTTTTCATCCTCTTTATTTTATTTTTTTGGGTGTCGATCTTTGCAGAAACCAAACAAAAGTCCATTTGCCTAAGTTTAGTGGACTGTGAAAAACAGGCAGATTCCACCGAGATCCATCGAAAAAAAATTACATTTTTGACTTTTGGTATTTCTGAATATGCAAGTACTGCATCTTCTCGCGACTTGGTTCCTTTATATTTAAAACGATTGAAGTCTACCATTTTAGAGGCGAACGGAGAGACTGGTTATAAAGGGGAAATTGTTTTAAAAGTAACCCACAAACCTGAATATAAAATAGCACAATTAAACAAAGCTGAGGATGATGTTCTATTTCTTGAGTCCAATCAAAAATCTTTATCTAAAGAAGAGTTTGACGAGTTAGAAAAATTGAAAGTTTTGTTAGGTGATTCAAAATAAATGCGCAGAATTACATTTGTTTTATTATTTTCATTTTTTTCCTGTGCTCAACTTTCTCGAGAAGAACAATTTCAAGCTGAGTGTGAAAAAAACACGGAAAAGAAGTTATGTATTTATGCTGCCTATTTTAGAAAGACATACAACAGGCGGGAATACCGAGCAAAACAGTTTAGTTTGGATTGGGAATACAGAACTCTCCTATAAAAAATGTATTTCTAAAGCAGAAAAAAATAAATTTAACCTACGATCGAATTGAGAGTTCATCCATTTCTTCTTGGATTAATCTCGAACCTGCTCGAAATGTCAAATAACTCCAGACCCAACTGAGTAAAGTACTTACTTTATTTTTGAATCCAACTTGATAAACAAGATGGACAAAAAGCCAACCAAGCCAGCCAAGAATTCCTTTTAAGCGAATTTTACCAAATTCTGCAACTGCATCGGTTCTTCCTATGGTTGCCATGTTCCCTTTGTCAAAATAATGGAATGGAGTAATTGATTTCTTTTTTTCAACTGAGTCGATGACTTTTGCAACGTATCTCCCTTGTTGCATGGCAACTGGCGAAACACCTGGCAATGGCCTTGAGAGCCCGGAGCTATAGTTTGCGGCGTCTCCAATTACGAAAACTTCAGGAAACTCGAATGTTCTACAGTATTCGTCTACGATAATTCTATTCGCTTTATCTTTGTTAATTGGCAGATTTTTTGCTAGTTCTGAACCTTCTACACCTGCTGCCCAAATGACTGTTTTTGATTCGATGGTTCTGTCTTTGAGAACAACTCCTGTATCTGTAATTTCCAAAACCGGGGAATTCGTTAGAACTTCAACTCCCCTACTTTCTAACTTCTCTTTAGTAAACTGGCTAGATTTTTCATTGAATGCAGTAAGAAGTCTAGGCCCAGCTTCAATTAAAGTTACTTTTGTCATCCCAGAATCAATATTTCTAAAGTCTTTACGGATGATATTATGAGATAATTCGGCAATTGAGCCAGCTAGTTCAACTCCAGTGGGTCCACCTCCGATAATTACATAGTGCATAAAACTTTTTGCTTTTTCATAGTTCCCGATTAGCTCTGCTTGTTCGAAAGAGAGTAGAATCCTTCTTCGAATTGCTAAAGCATCTTTGAGATTTTTTAGACCTAAGGTTTTTTCTTTCCAGTTGTTGTTCCCGAAATAACTGGTCCTTGCTCCCGTTGCTAATACTAAGTAATCATAAGTTTCCGAATTGTTCTGGAATTTGACTGTTCTATTTTTGAAATCGACTTCAGTTACATCCCCTAGTAGTATTTTTACATTCTTAAATTTAGTTGTAATGGATCTAGAAGGAATGGCGATATCGGCGGGAGACAAAACTGCCGTTGCCACTTGGTATAAAAGTGGTTGAAAGAGATGATGATTTTTTTTATCAACAACCGTGATTTCAAAGGAGCGATTGTTCGCAAGAGATTTGATCACTTGCAATCCACCAAATCCTGCTCCAATGATAAGAATTTTTTTCTTTATTTGAGACATTTTTCTATTCCTAAAAAATTTAAAAATCCTACGGAACAGTCCTCTACAAGATCCTGTACCATTTCAAAAGCGGTTTCGTTTTTATAATACGGGTCAGGAACGATAGGTTTTCCTTTATCACTTCTGAATTGACCAAAGAGAAATATTTTCTCTTGGATTTTAACATCATTTGTTAGACTGATTACATCTTGGAAATTGTTCTCATCCATAACCAGTAAATAATCGAAATGTGTTAGGTCTGTCCGGGTCAATTTTCTGGATCTATGGGTTAAATGGATCCCTCTTTTCTCGGCTACTTTTCGTGTGCGTGGATCGGCTAATTCACCATCATGGTATCCGGAAGTTCCGCAAGAATCTATTTCAAAAAGATCGTTTAGGTGTTTTGTTTTTATTAAATTATTAAATGCACCTTCCGCTGCAGGAGAACGACAAATATTTCCTAAACAAATAAAGAGGACTTTGATTTTCTGTTCCATTTAATTGAGATAATAGATATATTTTCTCCCTATTTCTTTTAACCACTTCTCTGCAATCTTGTAATTTGGGTTCTGTGATTCAACAATCTTCCAGAATTTTGAGGAATGATTGTGTTCGATAGTATGTGCAATTTCATGTAAGACTATATATTCAATGATTTGATCTGGGCAATGTATCAAACTTAGGTTCAACGAAATTTGATTTTTTGAATTGCAACTTCCCCAAAGTGATCTCATGGGTTTGATTGAGATTTTTGACACTTTCGTATTAAGGGCATACGAGGTGGATTGAACCATAGGTTCAATTTTTTTTAGTAGCAAATCACGAAAAATCAGTTTTCCTTTTTGAATTTGTGACTTTTCGCTGTTTGTTTTCGGTATTTGAATTGTTTCACCTGAAAAGTTAAATTTTCCCTTTGGTATAATTTGGATCGTTGTCAAATTTCCGAAAATATGAGTTATCTCTTTATTCGCAAATTTCAGTTTTTGGGGGATATCTTTGGGCAGTTGCTTTAGTTTTGATAGTATCCATCCCCTTTTTTCCGAAAGGAATTCATCCAACTGTTGTTTGGGGACTCTTACAGGGTGTTTTAAAACAACTTTGCCATTTTGATAAACGATTAACGAAATATTTCTGCCTTTGCTAGGTTTTCGCTCTATTATGAAGTCTTCCATTCTTTGTTAGATTAAATTTATTATTCGATTTTGGAGTCTATTTTATCTTTTGTTTGAGGCCAATCAATCTTATTTAAGGCCCCAATCTCTATACTAAAATCTTTGATATTGATGTGCGACTTAAATCCGCTAACCAAATTGGATGCGATATCCTCCATCGTTAGACCTCCTTGTGAAGTAAATCGGCCTTCGGAAAAAAATCTACGGTGATTGATTCGGAGGTAACTCAGCCAGGTAGAATTTATTTTATATCCAACTTCTGCTTTGGATGCCCAACCAAGGCCGTAGTTTTCTGAGAAGAAATTGATGGATCGTTGGACATGGAAATCTCTGGTTTTGATCCTTCCAAAAGATGGCATAAAACTGAGATCTAAATAAAAATCTCCTGAAGAATATCGATAACCACCCCCGAAAAAGAACTCCCATAGATCATTTGAAAAACTAAGTCCATTCCCGATTGGGCCATAAAAAGCTGGGTTTGAGTCTATAAACTGGTTCACGTCATAAAATAGATATTTGAAGTATGAGTATCTTGCGCCAGTCGAGAGGAAAAAACCAGATCCATTTGCCCAATAATTTGGATTCGCATTTTGGAAATAATACCTACCGTAAACTTCTGCTCTATTTTCGTAGACGGTAGATTTTCCTTTGCCGTCTGCAAAGTTTCGGCTGCCAGAATAAATTGTCGCAGAATCTCTGTAACTCCATTCGCGGGTTGCGATTTTAGTTCCATTTTCCGTTGATACAGATCCAAGGACAAAGTCTTCATCCCTGGCTTGTCCTGATTTTTGGTACCATCCAGAAGTTTTAAGTGAACCGTTGATTTCCCATCTATCTTGGGTAAAGATTCCCTGGATGCCGAATAGGGGGAATGTCCTTGGGAATGTGATTCTGGAGCCACCACGGATTCCTGATAGATTGGGATACTTATTTCCAGTTTCGAAAATATATTCCCCACCGGATTTTTCTAGCGATGGACCCCAGATGACTTCTGCGGAAATAGAAGTGAATGTAAGGCAAAATAATAAAGGTAAATTGGAAAATTTAGGCACCAACGTAAGTTCTATTTCACCTATAAGTTGTAAATTCCTAATTTATAAGTTTGGAAGGGGATGGCTTGGTAGCTCTTTTTATGTGTCCTCAGAAAATGTCGTCTTTCTTAGGGGTGAAATGATTTCACCCCTAAGAGACATAATTAAATTGACACTCTAAGTAGACCTAACATCATTTATGCAGGTTATGGGTAAATCAGATTCAATATTAACTGAAGAAGGAGCAGCAAAGTTTGTTGGGTTGAGCACCGAAGAGTTCTCTGCCAAGGCATCTGCACTAAAAATTCCTGGGTGGAAATCGGGAGAATTTAAAGAATCGGTTCTGCTAAAATATTTTGAACCCACCCATTCTGATGGTTTCGATAGTCACGTGATCGCTATATCAAATCAGAAAGGCGGGGAGGGGAAAACTACGATCAGTTTATATTTAGCTGAAGCCCTTGCCGAAAATCATAAAGTGCTCTTGGTCGATTGGGATCCCCAAGCAAATGCGACGCAACTTTTTTTAAAAGATGATGTTCCGTCCGTTATGGATTATCTCGGTTATCGCGGGAAAAAGGCTAAGAATATTGAGCCAGCAATAAGAACGATTGGTGAGAATTTTGATTTGCTCCCGTCTACATTGGAGCTTGCGAATTTAACAACGCCATATGAGAGGGATGATTTTGAGTTATTGAACGAGGCAATTCTGCCGCTGCGTTCTCGCTATGAATATATCATTATTGATTGTCCGCCATCTTTAGGTCTGATTTTGGAAAATGCTCTGATCTGTGCCGACTATATTCTTGTTCCTATACAAACGCGGGCATTTAGTCTGCAAGGGATTAGAGATTTGTATGAAACAATTCAAAAGATTCAAAGAAAGGCAAACCAGAGGTTAAAGTTACTGGGAGCAGTATTAAATCAATACGAAGGACAGAAAGCACTTGCTGGATTGGCAGAAGGAGTGAAAAAATACTTCCCTGTCTTTGAAACAGTTGTTCAAAGGAGAGAGGCAATCCCACAAGCTCAAGCAAAGATGTCTCTTTTGGCTAAAATTGATTTAGCTACAATGAAAAATTTTAGAGAACTTGCAATAGAGGTTAAAAACAAAATCGATGTCCAAAAAAACTGAGTTCCAAGCTTTAGATTTAATCTCTGCATATTCCGAAAAAAAGAAGAATCCTTCTCATTTGGAATTAAGTCAAATTTTCCCGAATCCAACCCAACCTAGGTTGATTGGACGAGAAGATACAACGGATCTGTTGCCTTCGATGGAAAGATTGGGCTTAATTGAACCAATTCTTGTAAGGAAAGAAAAAGGGAAATACCTGATTGTTGCAGGTGAACGTAGATACCGAGCAGCGATTAAACTAGGCTGGAAGGAGATTCCAGCCATCATCACCGATGCGAATGAAGATGTATGTTATGAGATGTCACTTGCTGAAAATGAAAAGAGAAAAAATTTAAACCCTTGGGAAGTGGGAAAAGCAATACAGTACTTACGTAAAGAAAAAAGGAAAACGGCAGAAGAAGTATCTGAATTGTTGGGTTACAGCGGACGGTATGTAAAACAACTTAGCAGTATTGCGCGATTGGATCAAAAATCTGTGATGGAACTTATGATTAGTGGTAAGCCACTTTCAGTAAAGAATTTGGAAGAACTGCTAAAACGTAAAGAGAACAGAGGGGGTGAAATCATTTCACCCCGGGCAGGAACAAGTTCGGGTCGTATTAGTATTAATGTGGGTAAACTTACCGGTAAGGTAAGAGATAACTTTTTAAAAGAATTGAGTTTACTCAAAAAAAAATACGGAATTAACGAATAGAGGAAAAATGAAATCAATTTTAAAGCTTAAAACGATAGATGATATCGAAAGAGAGTTATCAATTATAGTTGCTTGTGAAAAAAAACAGAAGGCTGACATCAGCTTAAGCCAAATCTATGATTTTTTAGCAGAATCGATAGAGTTATCAATTCAAAGGATAGGCTCATCGAACAAAAGAAATACGATCAATAAATTATTGGGTAAATACAAGTTTGCTAAACTCATTTCAAAAGGTAATTACACCAAAGCCAATCAAATTCCAGGTTTCCCACCAAAAGATTTAGGGGATGCAGACTCAGCCTTACTAAGATTAAAAACATCCCTGACTGCCTTTAAATTACATTCGGGCCCATTTGCTGAACATTCCGTTTTCGGGGAGCTAGATAAAAAACAGTGGGAACGTGTTCATGGAATCCTCGCTATTTTTTTGTTTGGTTACATCCAGTTATTCGGAGACGAAAAATTAAGATTCGCAAAAGACAGGGAACAAAGAAAAGAAAAAGCATTCTCTGAGAAAAAACACCATCAACCTCAGAAGAAAAAAGATGACCGTGATTCAAAACCAAATGGTCATAATAATCGAAAATGGAAAAACAAAAAAAAGTCTCATCACAAAGGGAATAAAAATCAAGGTGGCGCTCGATGAAAATTTGTTTAGTTGTGGGGAGTCATCGTAAGAATTCCCAATCTCTAAAAGTTGGAAAATTTTTAGCTAAGTCATTGGAAACAAAAGGGATTGATACGTTACTTTTTGATTTAGGAGTGAACCCACTTCCTCTTTGGGAACCAGCTATGTGGGAAAAAGAATCAGATATTAAAAAGTTTTGGTTAGATTATAGTGAAGGATTTGGAAGCGCAGATGCCTATGTTTTTCTTTCACCTGAATATGCAGGTATGGCCAGTCCTGCATTAAAAAACTTCTTCCTCTACTTATCCAGTGGTGATCTCTCACACAAACCTGGATTAATTATTACTGTTTCAAGCGGAATGGGCGGAAGTTATCCAAATGCAGAACTTAGAATGTCTAGCTATAAAAACACTCGCATTGTTTATCTTCCTGATCATGTCATCGTTCGTCATGTTGAGTCTGTATTAAATTCAGAAACTCCAGAGGGTAAGGATGATGAATATATCAGGTCAAGATTGAGTTATGTGTTAAGTGTACTCGTTGAATATGCAAAAGCTCTTAATCAGGTACGCCAGAGTGGTGTGATCGACTTAAAAACTTACCCTTTTGGATTATAATAGCGATTAAAATCGGAATTCCGACATTTAAAATTAAAGTTATCACATATCCCAAAAAAGGCCCTCCCAGTGAATAAGGGTCTATACTATGCATTGTATGAATTACGAAAGGGTGTAATAAAAAGATAAATAAACTTTGATTGCCTATGTAACTAATCCAGTTGAACAAAGTTTTACTAAATTTAGGGATTAGTTCCCAAATGAAGAGAAAGAAAATGATTGGGTAAGCCAAGTGGTGATTTTTAAAATCTAAAAAATAAACATAACTAAATAGAATTAAAAAAAATAGAAACATCAAAGTGAGTGTTCCAAAAAGAAGCGTTAATTCTTTCTTTGAATTATTTTTATCTTCATATGAGAACCCAATTTGAATTCCTAAAACAAAAAAGAAAAGGTAGTTCAATATGGATATCGAATGGTATTCTTTTGGTAAGACGGTATCAAAGAAACCTAAGTTAGATAACAAATTCAATAAAAAAGAAATGAACAATATAAATTTGGAGATGGATCGGTTAGTCAAAGTTTTTTCGAAAACATAGAAGAGAAGATAAAATTGAAGTAAAAGTGGGACAAAGTAGTAAGGGGCAAATACTTTCCCCAAAAAGTAAAATTGTAAAAATTCAATGAGATTGTAATTTTGATATTTAACTAAATAACCTGCAACCGATGCCAATGTATAGGGAAGGAGGAGGTTCTTTGCTTTTGAATTCCAGTAACCGCTCTTTTTTCTTAAAAAAATAGCAGATGTTAAAATAAACAATGGTACCGAAAAACGAGAGAAATTGGAAAAAAACAAAGTGGTCCTGATAACATTTGCATCATTTGGATGAAAAAACTGAAAGTAGGAATGTATATGAATTAAAACAATTCCTACCATGGCAAAGCCACGGAGGAGATCAAAGCGACTTTCTCTTCCTTCCTTAGTAGCGCGAGGATGCGGAAGAGAATAGGGGATTTTGAATGCCCAGAGGTACAAAGCAGCAAGTCCCGTTAGTATGATCCCTAGTAATTCCCATTCCATAAATCTTTTCTCCCTTACGGCATTTTCTTTTCAGATTTCCAGGGGGAAAGGAAAATGAATTCAGATTTTAGGCAAAATAGCCAAAAATAGATACAGGAGCTACGAATCAATGAGCAAACTCAACATTCCGCCAAATCAGAGAATCTTCAAAGAAGGGGAACTGAATAATGCGATGTACATCATCCTTCAAGGAAACGTTGAGATTTTTTTTACTGTCAATAATAGTCAAACTCGATTAGCACTCATGAAACCAGGAGATTTTTTTGGTGAAATGGCATTGTTTAGTTCTAATCCTAGAAGTGCAACTGCAAGAACAATCACGAATTGTGAAGTTGCAGTGATTGAGAGTAAACAACAACTTGAAAACTTTCTTGTTAAAAATCCGAAGTTTGCTGCAAAAATGGTTTCGATTATGGCAGATAGGCTTGCTCGCACCAACGAACTACTGATCAGTAGTATGGAAAAATCTGTGGCTAAGAAAATTGAATTTAGCAATGACGTTGGGAAAGAACACCAAATTGGAATTAGCGATGTTCAGGATGTGGAGTGATTATCCGTAGATAGTCGGCAAATTCTTTTTGATTAATGTAATTTCAAGAATGGGAGCATAACTCAACAAGTTCTTAATGTTAACCATTTGGCCTTCTGCCAAAAGAAACTCGGATAAAATTTCTAAGGTTTCTTCCGGAGGAAGAGTTGAAATGCTTGGATATTCAGGATGTCCCACCAAGTTAAATTCTGATGCAAGTTTCTGGTCTAATAATTGTTCGTCTTCTAAGTTTAGTAAGTCTTTCCAGTTCATAATTAAATCAAGAGATTTTGATATTCTTCTCTATGCTCCTCGAATTGGATTTTAAACCTTTCTTGCATATCGCGAAATTCTTTTTCTGAAGTGATCTCAAAATACTCCAAAACTTCTGGTTCTACCGTGAAATAATTCCCTTTACCGCGACCAATATTTGCCAAAATATCTGCCAAGTAGATGATCTGGCATAGGATATTGTTCCTACTTTTGCATTGCCATGGTTTGTGATGAAAACGAATGACATCTAAAATTTCTTCAGGGAAGTTCCACTTTTCTGACATCAAATAACCAATTTCTGAATGCGTTGTCCCCAGTGTGTATTCTTCTACCCATTCAGAAATTTCATTGTTGTCATCACTTCTTAATACTCGAATTTGGTTCACTTGGCTAAGGTCCAAAGAAAGTAAAACCATCCTTCCTAAGTCATGTAAGAGAGCGGATATGACTGCTGGTTCTAATAGTTTTAAATGTTTTTTCCGGTCTTCAATTAGGAAACGAGCATACATGGAGGTTTTAAAGGAATGTGTCCACACTAATACTTGTTTCGCATAACGAGAGTTAAGCACTTTTTTGGCACCTAATGTTAAAAAAATTGATTCTAGGTTTCGAAGGCCAATTCTTTTGACTCCTTCCAGAACTGAAATAATTGGTGTGTGGGACCCAAATAACGGAGAGTTGGCGATTTTCAAAATTTCTGCAGTGATGGCAGGGTCTTTTTCTACTTGTCCTGAGATTTCATGCCAATCGACGTCTTTTTTCTTTGCGATAAAAATCAATTTTTGAATTTGTGGAGGTAGCGGGGGAAGGCTATTGACCTCGCGGACCAAAAGATTTTTTATATTGGTTTGGTTCTCTTTTGGTATGAGTTGTTTCGGTATTCGTATAATCACTTCCGTAGAATCATCAGTGGTTACCAATTGAAAGAACTGGCTAGAAATACCCGAGTTTCTAAGAAGGATATGAATTAGGACAATACCAAGTCCTGAACTTTCTTCGTTGTCAACGGATTCGCGATAAGCGTCATTTATGTTTTTGTATTTTGCTGATGCTTGTACTCTTTTTAAAATTCTGTTTTTTTCTTCAGGAAGAATTTTGGCGTTATTTTTAACTTTGAATTCTATATAATCTTCTTTGAAAATAGTACTTAAAGTAATTTTGTATTGGGAGTGATCTAATGCTAAAAATACTCTTTTTCGATTATGTCCAAATTCGTCCTTGTACATAGGAATGCCTCTGGCATAATCTTTTTCATCCCAGAGATTCAAACCCTGCTCTTGGAAAAAAACACGTTTTCCATTAGCCTTACATCCGTTTACTAGTAGTTCACTTAGGATTGTAAAAAGAATTTCATGTAGGAATTCTAAGGAAATGCTACGGACAACTCTGCCAATCCAAACATCCAACTCAGGGCAGTCGATTTCCGAAAAGTGGACATATTCTTTGGAAATTAGTTTTCCGGAAAGAAAGTCCTCCTGAAAGGTAATGAGTGGGGGAATCGACATGATAAACCTGTTTTGAACCTTGTTTCTCTTTTTGAAAACCGAAAATTTTATTTTGAAATTTGAGTTAGGATTCCGATAATGAAGACTATGGAACTCTTAAAAAAATCCCTTCCTATTGTCCTTGTGTTATTTGTAGCAACTGTGTCTATCCCAGCTCAGGACACGAAACCGCAATCTACACCCACTGATGTGAGCCAAGAAAATCACGATGCAAAAGAGGGACAAGATAAAGAGTTGTTCGAATACTATTATAAAACTCGCCCAGAAAATTTGCCACCTAATAAAGCGAAATTGGAATATAACTTAATCAAGACCCTAAAAAAAGAAATAATGAGCCGAGATTATTCCAAAGAATCTGCTGAAGCGATTAAAAAAATCGATGCAACCAATATTCAATATGAAAGAGTATATAGAGAAAGTAAGTGGCTTCGTGGTTTTATGACGCAAAACACTCATTTGAATTATTCAGAGTTCATGTACATTGTAAAACATGATAAATATATGTGTTTTGTTAGTTTTGATGTTAATCCTGAGACTTATTTACAACAATCTCGTCAGTCGCATCTGGTTTTTGCTGCGAAGGATAAGTTTGAGATAGTAATCCCAAAACCCTAGTCAGCGAAGTAACACCAACTAATACAAGTAAATAGACAAACCCATATTGAAAGTATCTTTCTAAGTTTTCCAAGAGGGGGAGTGATTCTTCATTCCCCTTAATTCGCGAAATAGCCGTTTGTTTCCCAAAAATTCTGATTTCTTTCTTATAAACCTCGATTGTATCACCTAACCGCAGTCTTTTGTAAATGGAGTAGGGGATCCGTTCCGTGATTTCATATAAAGATCCATTACTAAGTCCAAAACTGTAATGGCACTGATAAGCAATCGGAAATTGGTTTTTGACTCGAGAAAGTTCCTGGACAATCGCAAAACTTCTGTTTCTTTCTTCGTTTAAGGTTTTTGTTGCTGATTGTAACTGAGAGTTTTCGAGATAAACAAGAGAATAAAATAAGGAAATAACTGCAAAAGATACGAAAACCGAGTTGGAGATCCAAACGGATATTCGAGGAGACATCTAGGACTTAGATGGCTCCTCAAAGGACTTTAACGCTTCTTCCCGGTCAGCATAAAATTGGAAAGCATTTGAAAGACCAAGTAAATGAAACACTTGTAAGATGGAACTTGTGACACCTACCAAGGCCATTTCCTTATTTCTTTTTTGTAAGTTCATTTTTACGTCTAGAATCATTCGAATACCTAAGCTAGAGATGTATCGGAGTTCTGAAAAATCCAAAATCAAATGCTTCCTGTCGCTCCCAACCATTTCATCCAGGATTGTTTGTGTGATGCGGTCAAGTGGTCCCGACTCCATACGACCTTTGATCTGGACGATGACAGTCCCATTGATTCGTTTTTGTTCTATTTCGTATGGCAAGTCTTGCATGGATTCCCCTCTCTTTAGCGGAACAATTACAGATAATTTCTCTGGCGATAATCGAATTGTCGCCTTTGCATAAGGTAGAAATGGATAGTGTCTCTCCGTGAGAGAATCAACTGCCAAACCACCATTCATTTCAGAAATAACTTCCACTTGATCCAAGGCCCTAAAATCTGCCAAGGAAAACTCTGTTTCTCGAGACTTCACTCGGATTTCTCGGGAATAAACATGGAAAAAAGTCTCATGTTTTGAAAATGGAGAGAATTTCTTTGGAAAACAAGAGCTAATCCAACCTGTGGATCCTGCTCCCGTGTAGACAAGTAAACCCGAACATTTTTGCTCCTCTTTTTGTCCTTGGTAGGAAATCCAAAACCGGGAAGTGAGATCTGGACTATTGTTTCGGATGGAAAGTTCACAGATAGCCGGTACAGTTTTCAGTTTGGTTCCATTTGGATACAATATTTCCGTATCTAAAAGAGACCATGACTCAACTTGCGTGTGTTGGAAGTTATTTTTGACAGCAGTCTTTAATTCTTCAGCAGTAAAACCAAGTAGTGCTCCCACGGAAGATTGAGGATCGGAGTTACATCCGATTAAATGAGTATTTCCAGCCAAATGTGCAACATACGTGAAATGATTATCGCCACCATGGGCAACGATCAGGTCGAACTTGGATCCATCTTCCGGATCAAAGTTTTCTCGAAACACAAAGTCTGCATCGGGAAAAACATGTGTTTTAAGAAAGTTACGAGATTCTAATTGCCTTTCATGCGATTCAAAAGTTCTTTGAAAGACTTCTGGATTTTGACGTGCGACTTCCTTATAGGCCTGAATGGAGCCATAAGTTTCCAAATCTAATTCGTATTTGGTCCGTTTGAAGACCACTACGACCTTTCTATACTTGGTGGAAGTCATGAGTTTTGGAAGAAATTCTCATTTTCCTTAGGGAAATAAAGGTTTTTTTAAAAAAACTTCGTTTTTCTTAGGAAATTTGCAGAAAAATTGTATCCAAAATCAATTTAGTCTTGTACCAAATCATGTAGTTTTGTAAATAATGTGTAACCGTTAAATGGTTTAGAGGAAAATCAAAGTATGGCAACAACTCCTACCCCAATGAAGAAGTCCGAAATGCTCAGCGAACTCGCTGAAACAACTGGTATGACCAAAAAGAACGTAGCAGCGTTCCTAGACTCCTTTGTTGAACTTGCTTATAAAGAAACTAAGAAAAACGGCGCATTTGTGATCCCTGGTTTAGGAAAACTTGTTAAACGCAATCGTCCTAAACGTAAAGGTAGAAACCCTGCAACTGGTGAAGCAATTGTGATCCCTGCTAAAACTGTTGTTAAATTCACATTATCTAAGACTTGTAAAGACGCAGTTGTGCCTCCTAAAAAATAAATTAGTTTGTGAACCCAGGTGGAAAACCTCCTGGGTATTATATGGATAAAAAACCTTATCCTTTTTTGCCTTTCGAAGATTCTCTCGTAGGAGAGAAAATTCTTCTTGTTTGGCAAGAAAGTCATCATTCGGAAAAAAATTTAAAAGAACATTTGTTGAAAGCACTGGATCTTACAGAAGATCAGATTGTTTTTACTCCTAATGCCATTAAACAAAAGTTAATGGTCTCTTTCCCAACTGAGATTCGTAACTTTATTGATCAGAAAAATCCTTCTCAAATAACAGAACTGTTGTTAACAATTGCGAAAGGTAAATCCAAAGTATATCCTTCACCTGCACTTGATATCACCTTTGAGCTGATAGAATGGATTCTCACAGGATTTGATTTGGATGATGTATTGGTGGAAACCTTATCTGCATTATTCGGAACACAATTAAACAATGTATTTGTTGACCAAGTAAGAGCGGAATACATCAAAGAACTTAGAGGTTAAAGTTTTTTTAAAGAAGGGTTATTTTGGTTGTCAAACATTGAACTTAGTTCAAATTTTGGACAAATAAGGACTTTGGTTACCAATATGCAAACTCGTAATATTTATAAATGGGGCTCTCCTGAAGTAGAAGAAAAACTGCCCGAACATACTTTGAAATTTTTGGAAGAGCAGTTCCCTGTTGATAAAGAGTTCAAAGCTTCTCTGCCAAAAGGAGAACTTCCACTTAACTCCTTAAAAAAATCTAAACTTTCGCAAGCGACTATCACAAAACTAAAACAAATTGTTGGGAAAGACTATGTTTTGTTAGATAATTCATCTCGTGCTAGACATTCTATCGGAAAGTTCTATACAGAAATTTATAGAGCAAGATTCGGTGAAGTTTCGGATGTAGTCGATGTGGTAGTTTCTCCTAAAAATGAAGCGGAAGTTATTGAGGTCATTGCTCTCGCCAACGCAGGCAAAATTCCTGTGATTCCTTACGGGGCAGGCTCTACAGTTACAAAAGCATTACAGGCTCCTAAAGGTGGAATTTCTTTAGATTTATCTCGTTTGAATCGTATCATCGAGTTTAATGCAATTGATTCGACAGTAACTGTAGAAGCGGGAGTTTATGGACCTGTTCTAGAAAAACATTTAAATGAACGCGGTTATACTTGTGGCCATTTTCCACAATCATTCGAATTCTCAACAGTCGGCGGTTGGATCGCAGCCAAAGGTGCAGGGCAAGCATCCACTGGTTACGGGAAAATTGAAGATATACTTCTTAGTCTAACGGCGATTACTCCTTCTGGTAAGTTTGAATCAAAGGCATATCCCGCAGCATCTATCGGCCCAGATTTATTTCGACTGTTTCTTGGAACGGAAGGAAGTTTCGGTGTCATCACAAAAGCAACATTAAAAATTCGCAAATTCCATCCAGAAAATTCTGCAAAAGGTTCCTTCATTTTTAAAAACTTTGAAAAAGCCGTAGAAACAATGCGGGATGTGATGCAAGCCGGATTTGGAAAACCTCATTTCTTTCGTATCCAAGATCCAGAAGAAACGGACATCTCATTTCATATGAGCGGACTTCATGGTGGAAAAGAGGATTTATTTTTGCGGTTCATTGGATACAAACCGATGGAACGGTCTCTTATGCATATCATTGTTGATGGTGATCCATCGTATGCAAAGGAAGTATTAAAAAAGATCAAAAAAATAGCAAAAAGGAATGGTGGATTTTCAACCGGAGAATCTCCCGTAAACAAATGGTTACACCAAAGATATTCTAGTGCATATCTCAGAGATTATTTGATGGATGAAGGGATTCGAATTGATACTTTAGAGACTGCGGTTAGTTGGTCAAACTTACATGAGTTATGGGAGAAAACGAGAGCATATATAAAAAGCCACGAAAACACATCTTGTATGGTTCATATTTCTCATGCCTATGAAAATGGAGCTAACCTGTATTTTATATTTTTAAGTCCTATAAAAGGGAAAAACGAAATTACAGATTTTGTAAAATTTCATAAAGGAATCATCGACAGTATTCATAAACATGGAGGATCGCTTTCCCATCATCATGGAATTGGAAGGATGTTATCTCCTTGGATGGAAGGGGAAGTTGGTAAAGAGGGACTTCGTATTTTATCTTCTATTAAAAAAACTTTTGATCCAAAAGGAATCATGAACCCGGGTGGATTGTTAGGATTGAAATAATGGGTGTTTCTGAAAGGAAAAAACGCGAATTCGCTCAAAGAGAAACAGACATTCTCAACTGTGCAATTGAGCTCTTTAGAACCAAACATCCATCTTTAGTCAAAATGGATGACATTGCGAAACAATTGGAGATAGGCCGTGGAACCATTTATCTCCATTTTAAAAGTAAAGATGATTTGATGGCACGAATTCAATATGAAGATTATGTTCGTTTGCGCAAACGTTTAGAAAAGGCTTTAGAAGAACACTCTGCCATTGAAATGTCTAGAAAGGCAATTAGGGCATACATTGATCACTGCTTGGGGGATCGGCATATGTATCTTGTTGCCAGACAATGTGGTGTTAATTTAAATATTAACAACGTTTCCGGAGATATGAGCCAGTTATTAACTGAAGAAAGAACCAATCGTTTGACACTATTAGAAAAAATCTATAAACAAGCAAAACAAGAAAACCTAATTAATACAAGAGGAACTTATCCCAATGTGGCTGTTGCATGGGGGATGATTCGTGGTGCAGTAGAAGTGATTTTGGATGGTCATTTTCAAAATGAGATTAAAAGCGAAAAAACTTATTTAGAAACAATTGAACATGTATTATTCTATGGGCTATTTTCTGGGAATAAAGGAGAGACTTGATGAGAAAGATGAAAGTGATTATTAATCCGGTATCGGGTGGAGGTCTTTCTGCAAAAGTCTGGAAAAAAGTTGAGCCAGAGTTAATCAAAAAAGGGATCCCTTATGAGTTTGAAGCAACCACCAAGGAACGTGCAGCACGTGATATTGCAAAAGACGCAGTCAAACAAGGATTTCATTGGATTGTAGGCATTGGTGGGGATGGAACTTTTTCGAACGTAATTAATGGTCTATTTGAAAATGGAAAGTTAATTCATAAAAATGTTATTTTTAGTCCTATCCCAGCTGGTCGTGGAAACGATTTTATCAAGACAGTCAAAGTCCCAAAAAATCCCATCAAGGCTTTGGAACAAATCCTAAATGGAAAAGAAAGGATCATTGATTTGATTGCAGTCACTTACACAAAAGCAGACAAAACCAAAGGGAATTACCTATGTTTGAATTTGGCTGATTTTGGAATGGGCGGTGAAGTTGTTTATAAAGTCAATCGGTCAAAATTGGCTCATATCATTGGAGGGAAGGGAGTATTTTTATTATATTCGATACTAGGTTTATTCACTTATACCAACAAAAAAATAACTCTCACACTATCCAAATTTGAAAAAATTACGAACAAATGTAGGTTGATCGTTTGTGCTAATGGAGAGTATGCGGGTGGTGGGATGTGGTTTGCTCCAAAAGCGAAATTGGATGATGGTAAAATGGATTTACTTGCCATCCAAGACGTAACAGTAACGGAAACTCTTCGAAAGTTTGGTTATTTATACCGTGGAAAATTATCTGAAGATTCGAAAGTCATTTCAAAACAGATCACAGAACTAACTGCAGAATCGGACGAAGATGTTTTTATTGATGTAGATGGCGAAAATATGGGGCAACTTCCCGCTCATTTCAAAGTTTTGCCAAACGTACTTCCTATCAAATGTTAAACCCATGAAACAAAATACAAAAAAAGAAAATTCCAGACTTGGTCACATAAAATCTGAATACGACATCATCATTATTGGTGGGGGGATTACCGGTGCGAATGTTCTCTGGGATGCAACCCTTCGCGGATATAATTGCCTTTTAGTAGAAAAAAATGATTATGCTTCCGGCACAAGCCAAGCCACTTCTAAACTCATTCATGGTGGACTTAGGTATTTAAAAAATCTTGAGTTTGGACTTGTGCGTGAGTCACTTTCGGAAAGAAGATATCTTGCCAAAATTTCTCCTCATGCCGTTCGGCCAATGGGATTTATCATCCCCATTCGATCCATATTTCAAAGAGTTCTTTTGTTCTTTGGAATGGAGCTATACAATGCTCTTTCTTTTGATCGTAACCAGGAGATTGATGCCGATGTCCAACTTCCTAGATATCGATGGAATTCGTTAGGAGAAACCATTTATAAGGTATTAGGACTGGATCGAAAGTCTTTAAAAGGGAGTTTTCAATATTATGATTATGCGAACCCCAATCCTGAAAAACATACAACCGAATTTATCTTATCTGCGAAAGAAAAAGGAGCTCATGCCTTCAACTATCTTGCAGTCACCACTTTAAGAAAACAAAATAGCGGGGGTTATACGGTAGGTCTCACTGATACCCTTTCCGGCAAAAAGGTCCTTGTTTCCAGTAAGGTAGTTGTGAATTCAGCCGGTCCTTGGGCAGATGTAATTGAATCCATGACAGGAGTCACCGCTGAGAAAAAACTTGTTCGTTCGAAGGGAATTCATGCGGTGGTTCGTAATATTTGTGGAAATGAATGTGCTGTATTATCTAAAAGAGATGGTTCTCATCTTTTTGTCATACCTTGGCGTGGGAAAACCATCATAGGAACCACTGATACTGCTTATGAAGATGATCCTGATGCATTTAAAGTCAAACAATCTGAGCTTGTCGATTTGTTAGATGAAGTGAATTATAGTTTTGGATTTGCGAAGTTAACCTTAAAAGATGTAGACTATTATTACGGTGGCCTTCGTCCTTTGGTAGAAGATCCGGGAAGTACAGAGGGAACTTATTCTGCTTCTAGGAAATCGGAAATCTTTCATTATGAAAACGAAGGATTCCCAGGATTCTTTTCGGCATTAGGTGGGAAATATACGACCAGTCGGGCAGTTGCTGAAAACCTAGTCAATGCCATTGACACTTATACAAAAGGGAAAGAATTTCCCTGTGCCACAAAATTTACACCACTACTAGGGGGAAGATACCAAAGCCTCAAGGAACTAATAAACGAATTACAATTTAAATTTCCAAAAATAGAAGGTGCTAAGTTAGAAACCTTGGCCAAACGCTATGGTAGTGTTACTTGGAAGATTTTATCTTTAGAAGGAAAAGAAACTTATCGGATTCCGAATGGTGAGATCTATTATGAAGAAGAAGTTGAATATATGATAACCCATGAAGATATCTTCCACCTAACGGATTTTTATTTTCGGCGTTCAGGAGTCGGTACAGTGGGAATTCTCGATCCAATAGATAAAACTCGATTGAACAAAAAGATTGCGAAAATTCTTGGTTGGAATGCAGAGAGATTGAAAGAAGAAGAGAAGTTAGTTGATGAAAGATACAAATGGTTTGTTGACTAATGGCTCGAATCTCAATTGATATTCCGGAAAAACAAATATATTCTACAGACCTCAGCGTTCGGATTTCTGATATCAACTTTGCAGGACATCTTGCCCATGATGCCATTTTGACCTTAACCCATGAATGCCGAGCTCGGTTTTTCCACTCACATGGATGGACAGAAATTAATGTGGAAGGGAAGGGGATCGTAGTATCTGATGTTGCAATTGTTTATAAATCGGAAGCCTTTTTCCCAGATGATTTAATGATGCAACTTTTTGTGGACAATGTGTCCACAAAATCTTTAGAAATGATATATGTGATTACGCATAAAAATGGGGGAAAAGAAATCGCTCGGGCCAAAACTGCCATCGTGTTTTTTGATTATACGGAAAGAAAACCATGTCCTATCCCAGAAGTTTTTCTAAAAGCCCTTATTTGATTTTTGTTTGAATCAGAGAAACTATTTTACGTTCTTCTTCCTCATACTTTAGTTTATGAATTCCTCCAAGTGGATTTCGTTTGACCGCCTGGTTCCACTTAGATGATTCCAACTCTTCCCAAATGGAGATTCCCCATCTTCCATATTCATTCCGAATCCACTGAGTGAGTTGGGTGAGCGTTTCTGTATTTTTATCCTTTCGTTTTTGATACTGTAAGATGTATCGTAATAGTTCTTCGATTCCCTTCCGTTTGGTGACCGATGTTTTAAAGATAGGTGGAAGAGACTGATTTGGTAATATGTCTTTGATGAATTCCAAAGTGGATTCTAACATATAATAACTGGAATTTGCCAAGGACTCTTCATCACATTTGTTGATGATAAAGGCTTCTGGAACTTCCATGATTCCGGATTTCATAAACTGCACTTGGTCTCCACCGAGAGGTTGCATCACAAGAAAGGATAAATCTGAAATGAGTGAAACTGAAATTTCATTCTGGCCAATCCCAACTGTTTCCACAAAAACAAAATCAAAAATTCTTCGTAAGAATCGAATGACATGATAAGTATAGGGATTGAGGCCCCCTAGTTCTAGTTGGGAAGGTTGGGATCTAAAATAAATTCGTGTATCCCTTCTTGGTAGAGTGACTCTTGTTCTATCACCAAGGATAGAGCCCCCACTCAGATTGGAAGAAGGGTCAATGGCAACAATGGCCATTTTTTTATCTGGAGCAAAATCTAAAAAAAGTTTACACAACTCACCGAGTAACGAAGATTTGCCGGCACCTGGTGTTCCTGTAATTCCGATGGTAAGTCCTTCTTTTGTATCAGGGTTTTGGAGGGAGAGTTCTTGGAATAAGGACTCGCGAAATTCTAAATTTTTTTCTGTTTCAATCTTTGAAATGATTTTAGCAATCGGATACTTTTCGCCGAGTAGTGCCTCCGATACTAGTTGGGATAATGATTCTTTAGTTTCAATCAAGGGATGTTGCCATTATTAAAGATAAACCAGGTAAGTGAAAACTTCCATTGCAGATTTATAAACTCTACAATGGAAGGGAAATTAGAAACGACTTTCTGTTCTTAAACGAGAGCTGGTTCTATCGTAACGATATCGATGATCTTTTCCATAATCGACATTAGATCATAATCTTTTGGAGTGAAGATTTCGCGAATGCCCATTTTTTTGAGTTCTTCAAAATCGGATTCAGGAATGATCCCTCCAATCACCACAGGGATTTTCGCCTTATAGTGTGCAAGTTCGTCGAACAATTGTTTTACGATTTCTTTGTGAGATCCAGAAAGAATTGAAAGGCCAATTACATTGGCATTTTCTTCCACCGCCGATTGTACGATTTCTTCTGGAGAGAGTCGAATCCCCGAATAAATCACATCAAAACCACTGTGTTTTGCAGAAACGGCAATCATTTCCGCACCGTTGGAATGACCATCAAGTCCTGGCTTTCCCACTACAATTTTTGGTCTATGTCCATTTGCCTTTGTAAAGGCTTCTACTTTCCCGCGAACTGTAGAAACTTTATCGTCCGACAAAAAGAGTTTTTGCCCATCTACACCTGTTGGTGGGTTGTATTCTCCATAGACTTCACGAAGTGCGTCCGCCCATTCCCCTGTAGTGACAAGTGCTTTTGCACATGCTATGGAGAAAGGCATTAGATTTTTTCCATCTTTTGCTGCTTGTTTTAGGTCTTCTAAAGATTTTTTTGCAAGTTCCGCATTTCTGCGAGTTTTTGCTTCTGCAAGAACGTTTAATGTTTGTTCTGCGGATTTAGGGTCTACTTTGAAAATACCACCATCGGAGTCAGTCATGAGTGGAGATTTAATTCCATCGGTCCATTTGTTTTTACCAACAATTACTAGTTCATTGGAATTGATTTTAGAAAGTCTTTCTGTTTGTGATTTCACAAGTTGAGACTTCATATAGCCATTTTCAATTGCAACGAGAGCCCCTCCCATATCAATGATCTTTTGGATTTCAAGTTTGGCTTCTTCTTTCAGAGCTTTGACTTTGGATTCAATGACTTTGGATCCTTCGAAGATGTCTGGGTATTCCAGAAGGTCAGTTTCATAAGCAAGGACTTGTTGCAATCGAAGTGACCACTGTTGATCCCAAGGTCTTGGTAATGATAATGCTTCGTTCCAAGCAGGGAGTTGGAGGGCACGGCATCTTGCATTTCTAGAAAGTGTGACACCAAGTGATTCAATGAGAATCCTCCAGGCATTGTTTTCTGGTTGTTCTTCTGTGAGTCCAAGAGAGTTTACCTGTACCCCATATCGAAATACTCGATATTTTGCAGTTTTTACTTTGTAACGTTCGGTAGTAATCTCTTGCCACATTTCAGTGAAGGCGCGCATTTTGCACATTTCTTCTACAAAACGAATTCCAGCGTTTACAAAGAAGGAAATTCGACCCACACACTGCTCAAATTCATCGTCAGAAAAACAATTTCTTTCTTTGATGGCATCTAACACAGCAATTGCTGTAGCGAGAGCAAAAGAAAGTTCCTGAACGGGAGTGGCTCCCGCTTCTTGTAAATGATAAGAACAAATGTTAGATGGATTCCATTTTGGAATATTGTGTAAACAATACTCGTACATATCGACTATGATCTTCATGGAATCTTTCGGAGGATAAATATAAGTTCCTCGTGCTAAATATTCTTTGATAAGATCGTTTTGAGTGGTTCCGTTTAGTTTTTCCAAAGGAACCCCACGTTCTTCAGCTAGAGCAACATATAGTGAAAGTAACCACATGGAAGTTCCATTGATCGTCATGGAAGTGTTCATCTCTTCGATCGGGATTTGGTCGAATAAAATGCGAAAGTCTTCGAGTGAGTTGATGGGAACTCCCACCTTTCCGATTTCTGGGCGTGATACCTCGTGGTCGGAACTATAACCACACTGTGTGGGGAGATCAAATGCAATGGAAAGCCCTGTTTGGCCTTTAGAAAGGTTCTTTCTGTACAACTCATTGGAGGCTTTTGCATTGGTATGACCTGCATAAGTCCTAAAAATCCACGGTTTGTCAGGTTTTCCCTGTCCATTCTCGTCCACGAGAAGGTAATCTTTTTTTTCGGCGGACATTCTTTGCCTCGTTTTATAAATTCTATGTATAATTGAAAATCTTCTGGAATATTTTCACCTAAAAATTTATACAGGACTAGGCAAATTGAGCCTTTTCCAAGATGCGAGACCCGAAACCTTTTTCACCACTTCCTTTCTTTTTTAGCATCTTATTCTTAAGTTTAGGCTTTGCTCTGTTCTCCTATTTTAGACCTTTCCCCACAACAGAAACCGAATGGGAGTTTTTGGCCAATACCAAGGCCGCTGTGGAAGAGGGGGGACTTGTTTCTTCTCGGGAACCACTTGCCATCTGGTTTGTTGTGGCATGGAAAAAACTCTTCGGGATGAATTATATTCCATCCTTCCTTGTGTTAGCTGGTTTGTTTTACAGTCTTTTCCTTCATTTGTTTATGTTACTGCTTCGTTCAACAGAGTGGAAACGTAACCATTACCTTTTGGTGTATCTGGCAGCCTTTATGCCATTTTCTTACGGATTTCCCACTTCGTATTTTACGGAAACACTTTGCCTTGTATTTTTACTTTTAGTGTTTTTAACATTCCGATTGGAAAAAATGACAGACCTTCTTGTTTTTCCTACGTTTACAGCGTTTGCATTTTTTTCCAGTTTCATTATGTTTTATTTGGGTTTTACCTTCTTTGTGGTTTTTACAGGGATTCGGGGATCAAGGAAAGCTGCCCAAAAAACGTCTGTGTTTTATAAAAAGAAAAATGTTCCATTTTTGTTTTTACTTGGGTATCTTGGGTTTTTTATTCTTTCTCTCATTTACTTTTCTTACACAGATTTTTTTGGACCAAACTCCATTAACTTCTTATTCAAAACTTGGTACACGTCTGGTCTCCTCATCTTTTTGCCACTTGTGGTACTTGGAGTAGGACATGTTTTATTAAAAACAGAAAAAGAATTAAATACCATCACGGCCTCGGTTGTGATCGTTCTGTCCATTGCAGTTTCGATTTACTTTATATTCAAAAATCTAAATGCCTCTGAGAAAGAACCTTGGGAACTCCAATCAAAAAATCTAACGAAAGCCTTTGGGCAAGCTCTCATTTTAAAATCAGATCCCATCTACTTACCAAAAGAATTTTCTTTTGCCTTTTATTTTCAAACGGGAACTAAAACCAGATATATGCGTGAAGAAACGGTAACTGATAAATCTTTTTTGTATGTAGATGGAATTTGGAACCAAGACATCCAATTGGTTCAGAAATCCGGACTCTTTCGAAGAAGTCAGAGAGCATTTGCGATTGTATCCATCAGTGAAGATGATGTTCTCATCCAAAGGGCAACTGCAGAAAAAATTAAAAATGAAAAGAGTTTGAACTTTATTGTGAAAAAGGTGGATGAAGCCTGGGAAGGAACTCCCACAAAACGCCCGTTTGATTTATATACTGCCGGTTTACAGAAAAAATTTGGTTACTTAACTTTCTATTAAAACAGATTACGAACTAAAGTCTTTGTAGTAGCGTTTGACTTTGTTTACGTACTTTTGTGTTTCTTCATATGGCGGAATGCCTTTGTATCGTTTCACTGCCCCAGGACCTGCATTATAAGCGGCGATTGCTTTTTCAGGGTCTTTAAATTCTTTCATTAGCCCCTTTAAAAATTTCACTCCCCCACCAATATTGTCTTCGGGATCAAAGGGGTTGTTCACTCCCAAGGACTCAGCAGTTTCTGGCATCAGCTGCATCAGTCCCATCGCCCCTTTAGGAGAGACAGCCTTTGGTTTGAATCCTGATTCCGCTTTGACCATCGCCTTTACTAGGTTAGGATCCATCCCTTGAGATTTTGCGATTGTATCAATGGTTTCTAAGATATCAGTTGGTTTTGCGATTGTATCGATTTGTTTGGAGGGTGAAAATTTGGGTCTCAGTTCTTCGGGGAAGGGGAGAGAGATTCCATCCTTTTTTTCATTTGCGGCACTTGTGGGAAGGACTTCTTGTGTTTTCGACCGGTTCCATTCCTTTTCTAAAACATCAGGAAAGGAAACCAAAGATTTGGGATTTTCTGAAAGTTTGGATAGGGATTCCATTCGGTTCAAAACAGAAGATACAGAAGGGATATCAGAAAGTTTCACATTTTAAGGATCGACCTGATTTGGAAAAACTGAAGAAAAAAATATGTCTCATTAACCCACTGCCGGGTTGATGGACTGCAAATCTTTCAAAGAAAGTGGTTTTACTAGGTATCCTTTTACATTTTTGAATTCTTCTGATCTGGCCTTGTCTGTTGGATCTATGGAGGAGGTTAAAATGTAGATCGGAAGTTTAGCGTATTTGGGATGTTTGCTGATCGCCCTTAAAAATTCCCATCCATCCATAATGGGCATATTCAAATCTAAAAATAACATATCAGGATCAGCCGAACCAGCGAAGAGGGCATTCAAAGCTTCCTCTCCGTTTTGAAAACCTTTGATTTCGTCTGCAAAGGAAAATTTTTCCATCAAAGTTTTGATGAGAAATGTTGTAATTATATCATCTTCAACTAGGTATACCATACTTAATTGTTTCATAAATTGCAGATAGATCCGAGCGTATTTTTCTGAAAATTTGAAAAGAAAGCAACAAATAAACGAACCCTAAAGTGTATGTGGTGAGGTGAGAATTTCGGGCCTTAGGATCTCTTTCAGTTTTTTTTCTTCTAACAAACCAAGTTCTAGAACTATGGACTCGACGGGTCGATTTTCTAAGAGTGCTTTTTTGGCAACGAGGGTAGCATTTTCATATCCAATGTACGGATTCAAAGCGGTCGCAAGGCCTGCAGAAGTTTTGGCTCGGGATTCAAGCAATTCTCGGTTTGCTGTGATCCCCACAATGCAGTTGAGTTCTAAAGTTTTACATCCAGCAGTTAGATGTTCAATACTTTTAAATAAACTATGGGCAATTATTGGTTCAAAAGCATTCAGTTGCAATTGGCCTGCCTCAGCTGCCAAAGTAATTGTGATGTCGTTCCCAATCACTTCAAATGCAATTTGATTGACCACTTCTGGAATAATTGGGTTTACTTTTCCTGGCATGATAGAAGAGCCTGCAGCCTTTGCTGGCAAATTAATTTCGTTAAATCCTCCTTGTGGGCCGCTGGAAAGTAAACGTAGGTCATTGCATATCTTGGATAACTTAGTCGCAATTCGTTTTAGAACACCAGATAACTGAACAAAGGCGCCTGTGTCCTGTGTAGCTTCAATTAAGTTTGGTGCTGCAATCAAACTTAATCCAGTTTCATTTGATAAAATATCTGTAACAATCTGAGAATAACGAATGTCGGTGTTGATCCCCGTTCCAATCGCTGTAGCACCTAAATTGATTTCTCCGATGAGGGAAGTGGCCTCTTTCAATCGGCTAATATCTTCACCTAACATAACATCGTAAGTGGAAAACTCCTGCCCAAGTGTCATTGGGACTGCATCTTGTAATTGAGTTCTCCCTATCTTTAATATATCTTTGAATTCTTCTGATTTTCTACGGAAAGCCAATTGGAGTTCTTCCATAGCTTTTAGTAAACCTTTCATTGCAAATACTGCAGCTACTTTGATCGAAGTAGGGTAAACGTCGTTTGTACTTTGGGACATATTCACTTCATTTAATGGGTGTAAATGAGAATAGTCTCCTTTGGAAAACCCAGCCATCTCGAGCGCAATGTTTGTGATCACTTCATTGGCATTCATATTCGTGGAAGTTCCGGCTCCTCCTTGGATGACATCGACAACAAACTCCGAATGGAATTCCCCGTTTAGGATTCTGTCGCAGGCCCTTGTAATCATTTGGGTGGTTTCTTTTGTGAGTTGTCCTAACTCTTGGTTTGCTTTTGCTGAAGCTTTTTTGATATAAGCGAGTGCACGAACAAGGTCAGGGTAGGTTCCAATGGTTTTCCCAGTGATAGGATAATTTTCCAAAGCCCGCAAGGTATGGATTCCCCAATAAACTTCAGCGGGGAGATCTCTTTCCCCCAAAAGATCGTGTTCTCTTCGTGTTGCTACTTTCATAAGTTTATAAATTCTCTTGGATAGGACGAAAGATACTCGACCAAATCCAAATGGGAAGAAGATTTATGTTGCCAATGTATAAAATCAGATTTTCTTCCCTTTTTCTTACTTTTCTTATTTGTTTTTCTACGTTAATCGGAAAGGAAAAACAAACTTCTACCGTTCCCTGCAAACAGAAGGAGGAAACCGTAAAAACGATTTTTCAACTTTTACCAGAATCGGAGAGGTCCTGTATGGACATTGCCAAACTGGTTTTGACGGACGAAGATGAGGAGGGTGAGAAGTTAGATAAGGAGTATGCAGAACTTTTTCTAAAGGTATGTGAACTCAAACGGAAAAAACTTTCATTGGATGAAATTCGGGAGAATTTGGGGATAATAAAACAATGCAACATGGCGGCAAATCTCTCGAAAAAGAATTGATTCTTGCAGTGGATGGTATACTTTTTTGCAAGTTTTATGCTAAAATTTCAATTTGTCTTATTGTTTTTTCTGATTCCTACCGTTCTATTGCCTTGTGAACCTTTTACGGCAAAAACTTTGGCACCTATCGATCATTCGGCGAAGGATAAAAGTTTCAACGAATTCAAAACAAAATTTCTAAAGATTCTAAAATCTAAAGATAGAAAAGCCTTAGAAGAGGTAATTGATAAAGAGATTCATTTCTCGTTTGGTGCAGAAGCTGGGAAAAAAGATTTTCTAAAATCATTCCAACTAACAGAAAAACCCTCCACTTCAAATTTTTGGGATTTAATGGAAGAAACTATCAAGTTAGGGTTTCGTCAAAACAAAGAAGGCCAGATGGTGGCTCCTTACTTTTTTGAAACCTTCCCTGGGGACTATGATCCATTCACTCATTACTTGGTCGTTGGAAAGAATGTGAATGTAAGAGAAGATGCTTCAAAAGAATCAAAGTCTATCTCACAGTTAAGTTACCAAATTGTAAGAGCAGAAGCTGATGATTTGGATGGGCGAAGACTAGAAAAAGAGAGTAATTGCAATTGGAAAAAGATTTGTACACCTCAGGGAAAACCTGGATATGTATGTGACAGGTTTTTACGTAGTCCTCTCGACTACAGAGCATTCTTTGAAAAAAAGAAAAACAATTGGTATCTCACTATCTTTATCGTAGGCGATTGACCACTGTTAAATTAACGTATTGTATAGATTTTTCTTGAAACGTAACTAAGGCAGGTTTATATTTGGTGAAACCATTGTTCAAGGAAACATTTATGTTAAAAAAATTACTCTTTGTTGCTTTAGCGTTTTCGCTAACCAATTGCTTGATCTTAAATCCTGCTGGTGCAACGATTGATCGTGAAAAAGGGTCTGTTGTCGCTTCCAGGATTACGGATGCTGCCATCCAAACAGACCTCATCAACTCAACTGTATTAGCAGGAAGGGCTAGTGTTTCGATTCTCAGTTTGCTTGCTTCTGACATTGCAAATATTGATGCTGCAAAATACTATGTCAAAGCAGATGTGGATCAGTGTGTTAACGACATCCAAGGTTTTAAAGGATTCTTACTTGGATCTACAATCACAAATATCATTTCTTGCCAAGACTTAAAAACTGATGGTTACTTTACTGGAGATCCGTTCCCTAGTTTCTAATTAAAAAAAACAAATTCCCTGCCTCTTTTTTCTTGGGGTAGGGAACTCTCTCTCCCTCTTTCGGGTCATATTCACCAAACAAACAAGGAAGGTTTTATGATCTCTCTGAAAAAAACATTCAAAATTGTTACAACAATTGGTCTTGTATCGGTGATGGCATTCGCTTTTGGTAATTGCCGTGGACATAAAGATTTCGAAAAAAGAATCGAATGGGTTGCTTCTAAACTCACGTCTAAACTTGATTTAGATGATGCTCAAAAAGCAAAACTAGAAACCATTAAAGCCGAACTCATTGCCAAACACAAGGAAATGAAACCAAAACATGAATCTTGGGCCAAAGAAATGGCAACACAGATTCGTGCAGAAAAAATTGATACGAAGTTGTTGGATAAAATGAGTATCGAAAGAGAAACACGCCACCAAGAAATGCGTAAGTTTTTCCAATCAAAACTCGTAGAATTCCATGCGGTTTTAAAGCCAGAACAAAGGGAGAAGTTTGCTGATCTAGTGGAACGTTTTGCAAGTCGTCACCAACCACCGGAAGAATAAACAATGCCTGAGTTTGACTTCGAAACAGTAGTCAAAGAAACCAAATTTTTGGTTTTGAAAACGGTCGGTGATACCCTCATCGACCGTTTTGATGATGCAACAGAAGATGTAGTGCAGGAAGTTTACTTTCGTGTTTTTAAATCTTTGGAAAAGGGTGGGTTTGATGGAAGGTCCAAAATTTCTACTTGGATTTACACAATTGCCCGTAACGAAGCACTTCGTATGAATGAAAAACGATTGCGAGAAGAAGAGAAAGCAAAACGATATTTAGTTAAGAATAAAGTCCAATTATCCGGTGTGCGAGAGGAAGCTACTTTTGAAAAAGAAGAATGGATGGAATCCTTGCTTCTCCAAATCCCCGAAATTTATCGACAAACCTTACGTCTTTATTTGGCCGGCAACACAATGGATGAAATTGCAAAAGAACTTGAGGTTCAGCAAGGGACCGTCAAATCACGATTGTTTCGAACCAAAGAATGGATACGAAAACATATACCAGGAGGAAGAAATGAATTCCAGGAATCCTAAAAAATGGGAACAACTTTTGAATGATTCTGATTTTGAATTGCGTCTTGTAAGAAAGACCAAGTCCAGAATCCAAACGGAAAAAACAAAACGGAAAGCCTATGTCACCTTAGCGGTTTCGACTCTACTCTTTTCCCTAATTTTTTTCAATGAATTCATCGTCGAACCCAGTGAATTGTCAACTAATATCCATTATCTGGTGGATGAACTGAGTTCAGAATCAATTGTTAGTTTGAGTATGGATTGACATTTATCAATGATAAAGGTAGGGAGTGAACGCTTGCTGTTTTTATAAAAAGAGTTTAATTTTATTTTCCTTTGCGTCATAATAAAGTAAGGGAAGTGAAAATATGAACGCCTGCATCCTGTACCTCAACAAAAAACGAATTGAGATGATTAAGTTTGAATCAGATCAAATGCGATCTAGATCTTGGGAAAAATCGAAAGAGTCGGATGTCTGGGATTTTGAAGATATCACGAATACATTGCAATCGCCTAACGAAGTTATATTGGTTGGGGAGTCTGAATTGAATACTCAATACAGACGATGGTTGGTCAATCATGATAGAAATTTAGCCAAAAAACTTATAGCCGTCATTGGTAATAACAGCGAAAATGAAATCAATCAAGACCTTGTTAGCCATTTTAAAGAAAAGTACTTTCGAGGAAGAGGGTTCTAAGTTTAAAGAACGGGTCATCGTTTGATTACAGACGCCGTTTGAATGAAAGAAAAGTAGGAAGATACTAAGGCTATAAAAGATGGTCGCAGGACTCTCCGTGAGTATGGAAAAAAAGACGGTAGAGTAAAAAACTAAGAGAAGTTAAAATCACAATTGTTCCAAAGGCAGGGATCCATTTTGTAGGGATCTTGTTTCTCCATTTCCCCACGATCCAACCAAGACCGGTGAGTGCCGGAACAGTTCCTAGATAAAAGAAAAACATCACAAGTCCACCGTTTAACAGAGTACCTGTGGCAAAAGATGCTGCATACGCAGGATACAAAACCCCACAAGGGAGTAGGGCACTCACCATCCCAATTCCAAATCCAAGACCATTTTTACTAAATCTTTTTCGGATGTTTTCTAAGAACTTACGAATCCCTTGTGGTAAAGAACCAAAGGAGGATGTTGATTTTGTAGAATAAGTGCGGATGGCAAAGACAACTAAAAATAAAAACGTTAGGATACCTGCCACACCTTGGATGGCACTTAGTTCACCTAAAGCATTGGCACCTTTTCCAATAAACCCCAGCACCATACCGAGAAAGGTATAAGAAATGAGTCTTCCTAGGTGATAAAGATAAATGGGAATATGTTTTCCTTTCTCCGTTTGCAATAGGGAGACAAACGGACCACACATCACAAGACAATGAAAGCTACTGACAAATCCATACAAAAAGATGGAACCAAAAAAGCTAAGATTTGCTAGTTGGTCCATCGGTTGGATTTGGTTTAGATTGGCTTTCTTGGGGGTATTCTTCCTCAAAAAACATTCTATATTTAGGGGATTCGATGTCTTCAAACTGGCCTTTTCGGAAGGCAGTGATAAAGACATAAAGAAAGAAGGCGGCAATACACATTGCCATAGGTATTGTTAAGTAGAGGGCTTCCATTGGGGGATCCTAAATCTAATGGAAAGAGAATTGAGAAGGACTGTCAAGCTGGAACAAGCCATAAACACGGCGCAGATCACAGGTAACATTAACCCAAACATCGCAAGGGGTAACATAATTGAATTATAACAAAAGGAAATGATGATATTTTGTAAAATCACCTCTCTTGTTTTTTTGGCGGAGAGTAAGGAATGGACGAGCCCATTCAAATTTCCAGAAGTTAATACCACATCTGATTTTTCTAAAGAAAGGTCTTCTGCTTCTGTGTGAGATATGGATACATTGGCCTGAGCTAAAGACAAACTATCGTTGATTCCATCTCCCACCATAATGACAACATTCCCTTTTGCTTGTGCAGCACTAATGAGATTTGATTTGTCTTCTGGAGAAAGGTCAGAAACGTATTTTTCAATGCCAAGAGAGTCAGCAATAAATTTCACTGCGGCAAATCGGTCTCCCGAAAGGATCGAAATATTAGGAATAAAGTGTTTGAGAAGAGAAACAAAAGAACGAGCTCCAGGACGGATTTCATCGGCGAGTAAAAAACTCCCCTGATAAATTCCATTCACAGCAAGTAAAATCAATGATCCTTCCCCTTCGGGTAAATTTTCCATCGGAATCTTCTCACTCTCAAGTAACATTTTGTTTCCGATGAGAACCGAAAGTTTTTTAGAATCTACTTCCAATTCGGCTTTGACTCCTCTCCCTGGAATGTTCTCTAAATTGGCTAATAAAATGGACTCAGCTCGTTTTGTGACGAAACTGAATGGTTGCAAATACTTTACCAGAGATTTAGCTAAAGGATGGTTGACCTCTTTTTCAATTCGATAAACAAGTGGTAGGTGGTCATCTTTGACTGAAACCTGTCTCACTAAAAACTTCCCTTCAGTAAGTGTTCCTGTTTTATCTAAAAAGATAGTATTGGCTTTCGCGAGTGCTTCCACAACGGATGGATTTTTTAAAAGCACTCCTTTATCTGCATTCAGAATATGATTGGTGACAAGGGCTGTCGGAACAGAAATTCCCAAAGCGCAAGGGCAAGCAACAATGAGAACAGAAATAGTTGTGACAAGGCTTTGCTCTAAATTTCCACCGGATACAAAATACCAAACAAAAAAACAAAGAAAGGCCAGGGCAAAAACAACAGAGATGAAGTAAGAGGCAATGCGTTCTGTGAGAATTTGTAATTTTGGTTTGAGGTGTAAGGCTTCCTCTAATCTTAGTTTGAGAGAAGAAAGAGTGGAGGCGTGGTAGTCTGATCCTGCAACAATTAAAGCTGGATTATCCATCGCAAGGGAACCTGCAAGTATGGTATCACCTTTCTTTTTTCGAATGGGTAAGGATTCTCCTGTTAAAAATGACTCATCCACATATGTATGTTCGGATACAAGAATGGCATCCACGGGAATTCGTTTCCCTGGAGCGACACGAATGGTATCTCCAATTTTGATTTCGGAACTAGGGATGGTATCTTCGCCGGCTTCCGTAACACGTACAGAAGTTTCGGGAAGTTTGCAAAGAATGGATTCTAATTTGTCAGAGGCAAACACCCTTGCTTTTTCTTCAAAGTACTTCCCTATCAAAATAAAGAAGTAAATCATTGCCACCGAGTCAAAATAAACTTCACCTACATCAGTAAGAGTTACATAAACGGAATAGAAATATGCCATGGAGATTCCTAAAAACAAAAGAAAGTCCATCGAGAGAGTTCTTCGCCTGATGCTTGTTAGAAAACCAGACATAAAAGGGTATCCAGAGTAAAGATAGGCGGGAGTGGCAAATACCCAGGATGCATAATGGAAGAGTCGTTTGATATCCAAATCGATCCCTGTAAAATAACCAGAATATAAGGCCACACTTAGGATCATGATATTTCCAAAACAAAACCCAGCCACACCGATGCGGAGGAGAAGAGTCTTTAGTTGTTTTGTTTTTTCCACAGTACCTTCTGTGGGCGAAAAAAGTACAGGTTTATAACCGATGGCTCGGATTAGGGATAGAATTCGAGAGATTTTTATTTTGGAACGTTCAAACCGGACCCGAGCTCTACCAGAAGCAAAGTTAATTTGAGCAGAAATGATCCCTTCTTCTTCGTTTAAAACTTTTTCATTGATCCAAACACAAGCAGAACAATGAATGTTTGTGATTTGGATTGAAACTTCAGAAAAATCTCCTGATTTACGAACAAACTTTTCGTAAACAAGTTCGTTTTCTATGTCAGCGTCCGATTCTTCGATTTGAACTGGATCGAGTTTTGTATTTCCTTTTAAATTATAATAATAACTTCCACCGAGGGAGTTGATGATGGAATAAACAGTTTCGCATCCTTCGCAACAAAAAACCTTTGTATCATTTCCGACCCTTGCTTCAATCCTCACCAACCGGATTGGATTTCCGCAATGGTCACATTCAGTTTTTGTTACGTCGGAAATTGTTTCGTTCATTTAACAGAAATTTTTCCTTCTCTCTCAAACGACTTGCCATCAATATCTGCAACAAGTCGCAAATTCCAAGTTCCCCTTTCTAATAGTGGGATTTTTCCAACAAATCCGCTAGGTGTTGGTTTTAGCTCATAACGAGCTGTATTTTTGGTGGTGGCATTTCGTTCCAAATAAACCGCCATAGACTTTGCATTTGTCACTGTTCCACTTTTCTCAAGTTGAACTGAAATTTCTGATTCACCGATTGGAAGTAGGGATTGGTTATCCCAATTTGTTTTGATCAGATACCCTTGTTTCAGAAGTTCTTTTTGGTTCTCAATTGCTTTTTCGTAGTTCAAACCAATTTCGTAATAATTTTTGTCCATTACAGGTTCAAAGTTTTTATAGGTCAAACGAATGGTGTAAAAGGTAGCAGCCACAAGTGCTGTAAAACTAAACAGAACCACATACATGGCATTTCGTAGGCTGGGGTGTAATTCTTTAAACATCATTACCTCCTTGGTAATGTTAAGGAGAGTTTTTTCTCCAATCGTTCGTCTGGGTCCTCTGCATTTTGTAATACAATGGAGCCAGGTAAGTAACCTTCATTTAATTCTTGTTCTGTGAGAGGTTGTGTCTCTAATACCACAGAAATACTTTTGATTTCGCCTGATCCTAATTTGAACTTGTTATTTTCTTCACCGGAACGAATTAGGATTTCTTTTCCATGTCTTGTGTCAGAAGCCGAAAGTTGAAATTCTTTTTCTATCGGTGCTATATTTTGAATGCGTAGAGCAACAAAAGCTCGGATTTTATTGTCTGGAATTAAGATAGGTGGCATCGATTTGTTTGATGCTGCAATCATAGACATAGGAGTTCTCGTGACAAGTTGAATGATGGCACCTGTTATGACGACTGTGAGTAAAATAGCATAAATGACCGTTCTTGGTCTGATCCATTTGATTTTTGCCCCCGTTTCGATTTGTTTAAGTGAGAAGTAACCAATGAGGGTTTTTTTGTTTTCTCTTGCCATGATGGAAGTGCAGGCATCCACACATTTTCCGCAAGCAACGCAACCCACTTGTAAACCATCCCGGATATCAATTCCAGTAGGGCAGACCACCACACACATATTGCAAGCAACACAATCACCGATTTTGGTTTTCCCATCCCTTCGAGGTTCTCCTCGTTTGAAATCATAGGTAACATTCCAAGAATGTTCATCCATAAGGAGGGTTTGAAATCTTGCGTATGGACAAGCATAACGGCAAAACTGTTCTCGAATAAAACCGATATCGATAAACATCGCGGCTGTAAAAAATAATGTAAAATAAAAGTATGTTTGGTTTAAAAAAGAAAGGTTAACATAGTCGGCCAACATTTCGTATGGGCTAACAAAGTAACCAATCCAATGAAAAGAAGCGATAAAAGATATAACGATCCAGAGAAAATAAACGGTATATTTACCTACAATTGAGGCATCTTTTTTCCCGTATTTAGAATCTAAAACAAACCGACCAATTCGATCGAAAAGATCGGTGTAAATGGTTTGAGGACACCCCCATCCGCACCAAACACGGCCAATGACGGAGGTGAAAAAGAAAAGAGAGAGTCCCATCGTGAGAAGGAAAAACCATAAGATGAGTCCTTCCTGCGGGATAAAAAGACCACCAAACAAGTGAAACACCCTGTGCGGGATATCCAATCTAATGAGAGGGCTACCTTCCGGTAACATCACCCATGGTGCGATTAAAAATAAACCTACGAGAAAACTCATTACAAAGTTTCTTCGTGTTCTTACTTTCCCTGTTTGTGGTCTTGAAATAATCATCTTTACTTAGCCTTTACCAAACTACTGTTTTTAGTTGCAAGCCATGCCATAACAGCATAAACTTTTTCAGCACCTAAACCTTCCCAAGCTGGCATTCCACCTCGGTTGAGTTTTTGTCTTTCTGGTCCAATTCCTTTCATGATGTTGTTAAACACTTCTTTATCAGTGTTCCCATGAATCCAATCTTTGTCCACAAGACTTGGTCCTACCGCACCTTCTGCAGTTGGGCCGTGGCAAGCGGAACAAATTTGTTTGTAAGTTCCTTCGCCTTCTTTAATCGCCACTGCATCATCACGGTAAGGATTTGATCCATCTTCTGTGTTCACAACAACTGCTTGTTTTGCAGGAAATTGCGCTTCGTGTTCCGCAACTTCTTTTTCAAATGCAACTTCTTGTGGCCATTCAGAATACCAGTGAAAATATACAACGTAACCGATGGAAACGATGATACTGATCAACCAGACTAATTTCCACCAAGTGGGCATGGGATTGTCGGCTTGGAAGATTCCGTCTACTTCTTTTGGTTCTTTCATTCGTATTAATCCTCCTCAAGCATTCTATACTTGGGTTTCTCCATTTCGTCTTTAGTACGTTTTTTATAAACGTAGTAGGTGATGTAAGAGATTGCGATCACAAGGACCGGCAATCTCAAACTTTTATAAACGAGTAGAATATCTGCATCGTTCATAGTTTTACTTCATCCCTTTTTGTAACTCTGCTGAATCCTTTCCAAGTTTTTGTAGGTATGCAACCAGAGCTTGTCCTTCGGTTTTGTCTTTAAGAAGTGACGGTGCATTTGCAAAGTCTTCTTCTGTGTAAGGAACACCGATGGCTTTAAGAGCTTTCATGTTAGCTACTACTTGTTCTACATCCACTTTGTGTGATTCTTCGAATAACCATGGATAGGCTGGCATCACAGAGTTAGGTACACCACCTACCGTTCTTGGGTTGATCAAATGGTTTTTATGCCACTCATCAGAACGAAGCATTTGAGATTCATGAGCTAAATCCGGACCAGTTCTTTTAGAACCCCAAAGGAATGGATGGTCATAAACATACTCTCCACCTTTTGAATATCCAGTTCGTCCGTAAGCCTTTGTTGGATCAAAACGATCTACTTCCCATTTGAAAGGTCGAACCATTTGTGTATGGCATCCGATACAACCTTCTCTTTGGTAAGTGTCACGACCTGCTAGTTCCAATGCGGAATATGGTTTCACAGTTGAAATTGGAGTTACCGTTTTCGTAAGAAAAAACGGAGGGATTAGTTCGAAAAGTCCACCAATCACAACGGCAATCGTTGTATAAAGTGTAAACTTAACCCCTTTTGTATCCCAATGGTCTGCAACTTCAGAAAACCAATCTAAGAATTTGTTAAATCCAAACATTATGATTTCACTCCTATACGTAAGTCTTGTTCTACAAACCCACTGTCTTTGTTTTGAATGGTTTTGATAAAGTTATACACCATAAGAATAATTCCTGTTAGATAGAGTGTTCCTCCGATCGCACGGAATAGTCTGAACGGTTTTAAGAACTCAACAATTTCTACCCAGTCTTTATAAACGAGTTCGCCGTTTTCGCCAACTGCTCTCCACATAGAACCTTCAGTAATACCAGATACCCACATGGAGATGATGTAGAGTAGGATACCAAGAGTTCCGAGCCAGAAGTGTGCATTGGCAAGTTTTTCGCTATAAAGGTTCGCATTCCAAAGTCTTGGAACTAAGTAGTAAAGTGCAGCGGCTGACATAAACCCAACCCAACCAAGAGTTCCTGAGTGAACGTGACCAATGATCCAGTCAGTGTTGTGTCCAAGAGCGGAAACAGCACGAATGGAAAGAAGTGGACCTTCGAATGTAGACATACCGTAGAAAGTGACGGCAGCTAACATCATTTTGAGAGTAGCATCTACTTTGATTTTGTCTTTTGCTTGGGTAAGTGTTAGGAATCCATTCAACATACCACCCCAAGAAGGCATCCATAACATGATGGAGAAAACCATCCCTGTTGTTTGTAACCACTCTGGAATTGGAGAGTAAAGTAAATGGTGAGGGCCTGCCCAAATATAGATAAAGATTAACGACCAGAAATGGATGATCGAAAGTCTGTGTGAGTAAATGGGTTGTTTGATGTGTTTTGGGAGGTAATAGTACATAAGTCCCAAGAACGGAGTCGTAAGAACAAAGGCCACTGCGTTGTGTCCATACCACCATTGAATGTTGGCATCAAACACACCTGCGTATACCGAGTAGGATTTTAAAAGTCCAGCTGGGATTACAATGTTGTTTACGATAAAAAGAAGTGGAACCGTAACAAAAGAAGCAATGTAAAACCAAATGGCTACATACATTTGTTCTTCTTTTCTTTTGATTACCGTCATCAAATAGTTTGCAAAGAAAATTACATACCATACAACAATCAACAAATCGATAGGCCATTCTAATTCGGCATATTCTTTTGATTGGCTGTATCCAAGAGGTAAAGTAATTGCTGCAAGGACAATTGTTAGGTTATACAGTGCCAGGTGTATTTTGGAAAGTGTGTCGTTCCACATTCTAGTTCGACACAATCTTTGTACCGTATGGTAGGCTGTGGCGAAGATAACACTCAACGCAAAACCAAAAATGGCTGCATTGGTATGTAGAGGTCGTAACCTTCCGAAGCTCGTCCAAGGTAATTCCAAATTCAGCTGTGGATATACAAGCTGGAAGGCAATAATGACACCAAATGTCATTGATGCGACGCCCCAGACTAACGCTGAAATGATAAACCCTTTTACGATAAAATCGTCATATTGAGTTTTTTCCGTAGCCAATGTTTCTCTCCTTAATCTTTATCAGTTCCATTTATATAGAGAACTAATTCCTTTGTCTATAAAGTGACGAAGAAAAGAAAGAAAAACAGAATGCGGTTCTTAGAATCCCCCCTTGATTTTTGTCAAGGGGAGCTTTGAGACTTAGACTGAATCTAATTGAGGAGGGTTGTTTGTGCGGACTTTCTAACAGCGGTTAGAAAGTAAATTCATATCCTAATTGTGTACGATGTTCGATTCCACGATCTCCAGCAATGGCAGTCGGGTGGTATCCAACGCGCTCCACTGAAGAATGCATGAAGAATTTTTCTTTTCTCGTGTCGTCTTGGCTGAGTCCAGAACCAGTGGGATGAAAATAGTAAGCATCAAAGATATTCCAGAAATAAACAAGGAGAGTCGCAATCCCAATGTATTGCATATCTTGGTAGTGACGTTCTACGGATTCTCTTTGTCCTTTGAAGGGACCCAGTTGGCTTGCAACGACTGCTTCCGCAGGGGAAACCGTTGCCGCAGATTGGGGAGAAAAAGCAGCACGGATGAGACCGTTTGTTGTATAAGGATTTTCTAAATTATTATAATCACGTTTGGCATTTAAATACATACGATGTTTGTCATATGTAAAAAAGAGTCCAACAGCAATGATGGAAGGATAAACAATCGCTTGTACTTTTCTACCTTGTTTCCATTGTCCCCAACCAGGAAGAACAGCAGATCTCCATGCGGCACCTGTCTTTGTTAGGTTTTTGCGATCAGCTTCTGCAAGTTTTGCATCTTCTTCTTGTTTTCGTTTTGCTTCTGCATCAAGAGAGGCGTTTTTTGCAGCCGTTTCTTTTTCTAAGCGAGCTGCATCCTCTTGTTCTTTTTTGAGTCTGGCTGCTTCTTCTTTTTCTTTTTTAATTCTTTCTTTCTCTTCTTCTGCTTTTCTGAGTTTGTCTTCTTCTGCAGCTGTTAGGTGATCTTTGTAGACTACCTTGAGAATATCAGTTTTGTTCAGAACGATTGTGGTTCCGTCTTCTTTTCGAATTTTTAGCTTGTATTGGTCTTGTTCGACTACCTTTCCTTGGAGAGTTCCCCCTTTTTTGAGGAGGATGTTCTCTGCAGCGAGGTTACCGGCGAATAGTACCAAAAGTGTTGCGAATTTAATGAATTGTGTAATAGTCAGTTTCAAGGGTATCTCAAGTGTTGGAATATTATATAACAATCTCTATAGTGTTACTTGCTACGTTTCAATTGATCTCTCCAATGATTTTCGCAATTTGGAAGTTAGGCAAGAATTTTTTTGTTAAAGATGGTTCGAAAGCGAGCCCACAGTTGGAAATAAATTATCCATGTTACGATAAGGTATGTTCCAAATGTGGTTCTTAAGAAGTAGAGGTTTTTAACCCTCCACTTCTTGCATCAGGAAGTGGTGGACTTGGTCGGCACACTTCCTTCCCTCAGATATGGCCCAAACGATGAGGGATTGCCCCCGTCTTACGTCCCCACAAGCGTACACTTTCGGTACAGTAGTTGCGAAAGATCCTGATTTTGTTCCAAAATCAGCTTTTACATTCCCACGACCGTCAAGCTCCAAACCTTCTTTTTGCAAATCAGCGAGTAATCCCTCTTTGACGGGGTTTACAAATCCCATCGCAAGGAAAACTAAATCGGCAGGCCATTCGAATTCGGTTCCAGGGACTGGATTAAACTTGCCATTTTCTTCTTTCACTTCGGATCCGTAGATGGCTGTGACCTCTCCTTTTTCATTGGATTTAAAACCCATAGTAGAAACGGCCCATTTCCGATTTACACCTTCTTCATGTGAGGTGGAAGTACGGAGCATTTTTGGATACAATGGCCAAGGAGTGGATGCGTCTCTATCCTTTGGCGGTTCTGGGAAAAGTTCGATTTGAGTAACAGATTTTGCCCCATGACGGTTAGAAGTTCCCACACAATCGGAGCCGGTATCACCACCACCGATCACGATAACATGTTTGTCTTTGGCATTAATGATTTCTAGGTCATCACCTGCTACGTGTTTGTTGTTTTTCGACAAAAACTCCATTGCAAAGTGAACCCCTTTGCTGTTTCTTCCTTCTACGGGAAGGTCTCTTGGAACTTCTGATCCGCAAGCAAGTACCACGGCGTCAAAATCAGCGAGTAATTGTTTTGCGGTGATATCGACTCCCACATTGACATTGGTTTTGAAAGTAATACCTTCCGCTTCCATCTGTTTGACACGTCGGTCAATATGTCTTTTTTCCATTTTGAAATCTGGGATTCCGTAGCGGAGTAGGCCACCAATCCGGTCATTTTTTTCAAAGATTGTGATTGTGTGTCCGGCACGAGCTAACTGTTGTCCTGCGGCAAGTCCTGCTGGACCTGAACCAACTACCGCTACTTTTTTTCCTGATTTGGAAGTCGGTGGTTGTGGGATGACCCATCCTTCTTCCCAAGCTCGGTCAATAATGGTTCTTTCAATGGATTTGATTGATACCGGTGGTTCGATGATTCCTAAAGTACAAGCCGACTCACAAGGAGCAGGGCAAAGCCTTCCTGTGAATTCAGGAAAGTTATTGGTTTTAGAAAGATTTTCCCAAGCTTCCTTCCAGCGACCTCGGTAAACGAAGTCATTGAATTCAGGGATGAGGTTATCCACAGGACAACCTGTATCACCGTGGCAAAAAGGAATCCCGCAGTCCATACAACGAGCACCTTGGTCTTTGGCAACAGCTTCAGGAAAAGGTTTTTCAAACTCTTTGTAGTTTTTAACTCGTTCCTTTGGTTCAATCTTCTGAAGGTATTCTTTTTTAAATTCTAAAAATCCTGTTGGTTTACCCACGAGCTGTTACCCCCTCTTTGTTCGTTTTTCCTGCGGCAGCTTCTTCTGCCATTTTTTCTAAAGCTTTTTTATAATCTCTTGGAATGACCTTGATCATTTGTTTTACAACTGTATCCCAATCTTTCAGCACTTCTTCGGCTCGTTTGGAACCAGTATACGCCTTATGGTCCTCTACCATTTTTTTCACTTCTGCAATTTCACTTGCATCAGTTAACGGATCTAAGTCGACCATCTCTTTGTTGATGAGAGCCTCTTTGTTTTTCTTTGGATCCCAAAGGTAAGCAATCCCACCAGACATACCAGCGGCAAAGTTACGTCCAATGTCTCCAAGGATGATAACCCGCCCCCCTGTCATATACTCGCAACCATGGTCTCCAGTTCCTTCAACAATCACATGAGCTCCCGAGTTCCGAACACAGAATCTTTCCCCGGCAATCCCATTGACATAGGCATTTCCACTGGTGGCTCCAATGAAACAAGTGTTACCGATGACGATATTTTCTTCTGCTTTGTAAGGGGCATTTTTTGGAGTTTGGAAGATGAGTTTTCCACCGCAAAGTCCTTTGCCCACATAGTCATTTCCTTCCCCGATGAGACGAAGTGTCATCCCTTTGGTTACAAATGCACCAAACGACTGTCCTGCGGTTCCGGTAAATTCGATATCGATTGTGTCTTCCGACAAACCATCCACTCCATATTTTTTAGTGACTTCGTGGCTGAGCATGGTTCCCACAGAACGGTTTAGGTTCACAATGGATGTTTGGATTTTCACCGGTTGTTTATGGTCAATCGCAGCAAGTGACTTACGAATCAGTTCGTTATCAATTTGTTCATCCAAGTGGTGGTTTTGTTCTTTGGCACGATAGAGTCCTGTAGGGAATACAGGAGTTGGTCTATGGAGCACTTTGCTAAAATCAAGACCACGAGCCTTCCAGTGGTGGTGAGGTCGTTTGAATTTGATTTTTTCTACTTGGCCAATCATTTCTTCAAAAGTTCTAAATCCAAGTTTAGCCATAATCTCACGAACTTCTTCCGCCACAAAGGTCATAAAGTTTACAACATACTCTGGTTTGCCGGTAAATTTACTTCGTAGGAATTCATCCTGTGTCGCAACACCAACTGGGCAAGTATTCAAGTGGCATTTCCGCATCATGATACAACCTACTGATACAAGTGCAGAAGTAGAGAATCCAAACTCTTCCGCTCCGAGTAGGGCACCTACAACCACATCTTTTCCAGTGAGGAGTTTTCCATCCACAGCCAGATACACACGATCACGAAGTCCGTTCGCCACAAGTGTTTGGTGGGTTTCCGAAAGTCCGAGTTCCCAAGGGGTTCCTGCATGGTGGATCGAAGAAATTGGACTTGCCCCCGTTCCTCCTTCATGTCCTGCGATGAGGATGTGGTCGGCGTGGGCTTTGGCCACACCAGCAGCCACAGTTCCTACCCCAGATTCAGAAACGAGTTTCACTGAAACTCGTGCTCTTGGGTTGGAATTTTTTAAATCAAAGATCAGCTGTTTTAAATCTTCGATGGAATAAATGTCATGGTGTGGAGGAGGGGAGATGAGAGTCACACCCGGAGTAGAATAACGGAGCCATCCAATGTATTTATCTACTTTGTGCCCAGGGAGCTGTCCACCTTCTCCTGGTTTTGCGCCTTGTGCCATTTTGATTTGGATATCATCTGCATTGGTGAGATATTCCATAGTCACACCAAAACGAGCTGAGGCAACCTGTTTGATCGCCGAACGCATGCTATCTCCATTCGGAAGGGTTTTGAACCTAACTGGATCTTCACCACCTTCTCCTGTATTGGATTTCGCACCAATTCGGTTCATGGCAATTGCGAGAGTAGTATGTGCTTCCCAAGAAATGGAACCATGGCTCATCGCTCCTGTTTGGAAACGTTTCAGAATGGACTTCACAGATTCCACTTCTTCAATCGGGATTGCTTTCGATCCTTCAAAGTCGAGATGGAATAAACTTCTAAGAGTGATTGCCTTTTCGTTTTGGTTATCAATTAAGCTTGAAAACTCTTTAAAAGTTTTGTAGTCGTTGTCCTGAGTTGCCTTCTGTAATTTATGTACAGTAATGGGAGTATAAAGATGGCTATCGCCATTTTTACGATAGTAGTGAACTCCGCCCGGCTCCAAGTTGTTAGGGAAAAAAGTCGGATCATAAGCCGCTTTGTGGCGACGAACTGTTTCTTCTTCTAACATCTCAAGCGACAATCCTTCGATTCTGGATTGAGTTCCTGCAAAGTAAGTATTCACTAACTCGGAATCAAGTCCCACTGCTTCAAAGATTTGTGCGCCACAATACGACTGTAATGTGGAGATTCCCATTTTTGAGAACACTTTGAAGAGTCCTTTCCCTATGGATTTGATGTATTTCTTTTTTGCATCCTTGTAATTAGGAACTTCTGGGAGTAAACCTTGTTGGGAAAGATCTGCAATGGTTTCAAATGCCAAGTATGGGTTGATGGCGTTTGCACCATAACCACATAACAAGGCAAAGTGGGCTACTTCTCTTGGTTCTCCTGATTCTAAAACAATCCCTGCTTTTGTTCTCAGACCTTCACGGATCAAATAGTGGTGGAGTCCCGCTACTGCTAGAAGCGATGGGATGGCTGCTTTTTTCTCACCCACACCGTGGTCAGTTAAGATAATAAGGTTTACCCCTTGTTCTCGAACCGCTTTGGCAGCATCGGCACAAACACGATCAAGAGAGTTTCTCATATCATGTTTTTTGGATGGATCAAAAAGGATCTCAAAAGTTTTGGCTTTGAAATGACCTTCGCTGATTTGTTTGATTTTTTCGAAATCTTCGTTGGTTAGAATGGGATGTTCCAACTCCAATCGATGTGCATGTTCAGGCTCTTCTGAGAGAAGGTTCCCTTCCGGTCCAATATAGGTTGTGAGTTCCATCACCAGTTCTTCCCGAATCGGGTCAATCGGTGGGTTGGTAACTTGCGCAAAGTTTTGTTTGAAATAACGGAATAGGGGTTGTGGTTTTTCACTTAAAACGGCAAGCGAAGAGTCCACACCCATAGAACCAATGGGTTCTTCGCCAGAAACTCCCATCGGTTTGATGATGGTAAACACATCTTCATGTGTGTAACCAAAAGCCCTTTGGCGTTCCAAAATGGTTTCATGTTGTGGTTGTTTAACGTTCTCAGGATCTGGCAAAGATCCCAGACGAATCATATTGTCTTCTACCCATTTACGATAAGGTTTTTGGGTAGCGATTTGTTTTTTGATTTCTTCATCATCTAGGATTTGGCCTTTCTCCATATCAATGAGGAGCATACGGCCAGGGCGAAGTCGGTCTTGGATTAAAATTTCTTCTGGAGGAAGGTTGAGTACACCCGCTTCCGAAGACATGATCACTTCATCATCTTTCGTCACGACAAAACGTGCAGGGCGAAGTCCGTTACGGTCGAGTGTTGCCCCGATGATCCTTCCATCAGTAAAGGCGATGGCAGCAGGTCCATCCCAAGGTTCCATAAAGGTTGCATGGTATTCGTAGAACGCGCGTCTGTCGGCATCCATGGCTTTGTTTTTGGACCAAGCTTCCGGAATCATCATCATCACAGAATGAGGGAGAGATCTTCCCCCCATAACAAGTAGTTCGAGTACAGTATCAAAAGTTGCCGTATCTGACTGGCCTTCCATTACAATCGGAAGCATACGGCGAAGTTCATCACCATAAAGAGGAGACTGCATTACCATTTGGCGAGCGGCCATCCAGTTCATGTTCCCACGAAGTGTGTTGATCTCTCCGTTATGTGCAATTTGACGGTAAGGGTGAGCCAAATCCCAAGTAGGGAAGGTATTAGTCGAAAATCTTGTATGAGTCAAACAAAACGCAGAAGTTAAATCAGGAGATTTTAAATCTTCATAGAATTTTTTGACTTGGTCACCGAGTAACATCCCTTTGTATACAATCGTACGTGAAGAAAAACTTGGTACGTAGTATTGGGAACGATCCAGTTTCATCTCTGTGCGGATTCGTCTGTCGATGAGGCGACGGATGAGAAATAGTTTTCTCTCGAAGTCCTCAGGTGTTTTTATTTTTTTGGATTTTTTACCAATGAATACTTGTTTGAAGACTGGGATTGTTTTGGATGCAACAACTCCCGCATATTCTTTGTTAATAGGGACGTCACGAAATCCGAGAAACTCTTCCCCTTCGTCTACGATGATTTTTTCAATTACGTTTTCCACAGCAGTGCGGGCTTCTGTGTTTTGTGGAAGGAAAAGAAATCCTACAGCATAATCACCTTCTTTTGGTAAAGTGAAGGGGAGGTTCTTTCTAAAAAATGCATCTGGGATATTGATCATGATCCCTGCACCGTCACCGGTTTTTGGATCTGCCCCTTCGGCACCCCTGTGTTCTAAATTGCACATCAGGCGGATCCCTTTGTCGACGATATCACGGGAACGTTTGCCTTTATAATTTGCGATAAAACCAACACCACAGGAATCTTTATCCATGGCAGGATCATACATACCTTGGGCCTGTGGGCCGAGTGGCGGAAGGATGGGTGGTTGGTTAGATTTTGACATACGTACCCTACTCTAAAGCAATTACTGTACCTTGTTTTTGAATTTGGGTGTACTGTCCAATTATTTTGTTTTCAGCAAAATGATTTATTTTTAGGCAAAATCAAACACTAGAAAATGTGCAAATTGCAAACAATCGGCTCATATCATGATCTTTTCGTCGTTTATTGTGACAATACTAGATTAGGTCTAAAAAATATAAGAGTACAAGAAAGAAGCGAACTGCAACTTCCATAGGAAGATTGTCTAAATCTCAACGTGTCCTAAGGAGAGTTCTGAGTGTCTCAGTGCTTCGTTTTTTAGGTTCATTCCGTCGGAACTTTCAAATTCCGTTGTTTTGGATTTCGTTATCGAAACGATATCTGATTTATTTGGATTTGATCCCGAGCCAGTCTAAGACTCGTTCGGCGGCTTCTTCTTTAGAAAGTTTAGAGAGGTTTAACTTAAAATGAGCGGTTTCTTGGTAAACCGGGAGTCTTTTCTCTAAAATGGCACGGTAAGATGTAACTTTGGAAAGGTCGGGCCTTGTCGAATCTCCTTTGACCTTTTCCACTAATTCCTCAATCCCTCGTTCCAAATAGACAATCCGTCCGATTTTTCTTAGGAGGTCGAGTTTCCTTTGGCTTGGAATTTCGTTTCCGTCTGCGTCCAAATCAAACAATATTCCACCTCCGCAGTCCAAAATAATCCCATCTGCATTTTGTAATTTTTGTAAAATAGAATATTCTAATTCACGAAATTTCTTCCAACCATGTTTTTCGACAAATTGGGGGATGGGAATCCCTCCGGCTTCGTATACGCAAATGGAATCTGTAGAAACCGCTGGGAATTCTGTTTGTTTGGAAAGAGTTCTTGAGACTTTGGATTTCCCAGCGCCCCTAGCTCCAATAAAAATAATGTTCATACAATCTGGTTCAACGTTTGAAGGTAAAGGTTAAATAAGCTATACGTTTAACAAATCGGCAAGTCCCGCTTGTAAGTCAGGGATATGCACAAAATAAGTTTCAATATCTGCTTCTGTAACGCCTGTTTGGCTAAGGGCAAATGGAGAAATCGGTACTGATTCACCACCGATGTCGATTCCAATTCCAGAAACAACAATAAGTATACTTGCGATATGTACCACAGAAGTGAGAATTGGATTGTTTTTCGAATTTTCAGGTGTGAGGTAATTTGCCACCACATCTGTCAATTCCTGTGGGAAGTTCCAACGTTTTAAAAGATTTTCAGATACCTCCATATGAGTGTATCCGAAGTATTTTTTCTCTAAGTTAGGAAAAGGTTCTTGGTTGTCCTTTAAATCGGTTTTGATTTGCATCATCACTGGACTAAAAAACTGCGCGAGGACAATTTTACCAACACTACAAAGTAATCCCGAAGTGAAGGCAAGATCCTTATCAATTTTTAGCTTTTTATGTTGTACGATTTTACTAGAAAGCTCAGCCACTAGTAGGGAAGAAGTCCAGAGTTGGGCTGCATCCAGTTGGTAACTATTTAAATCTTGTGAAAGGATTCCTTTGGCTGCAGTGAGAAGTACAATTTCTTTTACCGTTTTGATTCCAAGGGTCATGAGTGCTTCTTGGACCGTACGAATGGGTTTTGAAGCTCGATAGTAAGCGGAATTGGAAAGTTTAATTACGTTGGCCGTGATAGCAGGATCTTTTGAAATTTCTTGCGCAAGGTCCGCAATGTTTACGTCAGGCTTTTGGAGTTTTTCCAATACCTTAGACACAACAGCCGAAATGGCAGGCAGTTTATTTACGTCTTGTAGTATTTCATCAACCTTTGATTTTAGCATATTCGCCTAACGCACCTTATAAAGGTATTTTTCCATACCAGCTTTTTTTAGTAACACTCGCCCGTCGTCACAATAAAGGCTGATCGTTCTTCCTTCGTTCCCGGCCACATCTTCCACTATGACAGGGATTTTATTCTCTTCCATAAATTTTTTGACAATAGCAATATTCTGTTCCCCAATGTTTTGTAGAAACTGGGAGTTGATTCCCTTAAACATAGAAGCACCACCAAACATACGACAAGAATACTGTCCAATATTGGAACCTTGTTGTTTCATCATCTCAATGAGGATGGGTAGAGCTGTTTCCCCGTACTTGTGCGGAAACTTTGTTGCATCTTTGCCTGTGGGATCTTTTGCAAGCATGATATGGGAGATGGCGCCCACTTTCTGTTCTGGATCATACAAAACGATTCCTATGCACGAACCTAGTGTAGTTCTAAGCACGTCCATATCTTTTCCGACCTTGATGTCGGCTATTCCCACATTGATGATTTTGGATTTTATAGACATTCTACTTGTTTCTAGAGAGTGGAACCGTTACTTAGGTATTATAGATAGTAACCTTTCCTTATGCGTTCAATCAAAAAATCAACTCCCACAAGAAAATCTACCAAAAAAGGTTTCAAAACAACGGAACCTTACCTCTTCCAAACCATCGGAAAAACGGAAGTCCACATCCTTGGAACAGCACATGTTTCCAAACAAAGTGTAGATGAAGTTGAAAAAATGATCCAAAAATTAAAACCGGATGTCATTTGTGTAGAGTTATGTGAATCTCGAATGAAGTCGGTGGAAGATCCCGATTACCTAAAAAAATTAGATATATTCAAAGTTTTTAAAGAACGAAAGATGTGGTTACTTTTATCCAGCCTTATCCTTTCTTCTTTCCAGAAAAAAATCGGGAATAAAGATATCAAACCTGGTGATGAAATGCGAAAAGCCATCACTATGGGTCGTGCACTTCAAAAACCAATAGTAGCCATCGACAGGGAAATCCAAACTACTCTCAAAAGGTCTTGGGGGAATGTAGGTTTTTTCTCTAAGATGTATCTTTTTAGTGCTCTATTGGCATCCCTTCTGGTTCGGGAAGATGTTTCCGATGACAAAATCGAAGAGATGAAATCAGATGATATCTTAAAAGACTTGTTTTCCCAAATACCCAAAAAATACGAATCGGTCAAACATGTCATCATTGATGAAAGGGATGTGTATTTAGCTGAAAAAATAAGGCAAGCTACTGAAGGAAAGTCGGCAAAAAAGGTATTGGCTGTCGTTGGTGCTGGTCATTTGGCTGGAATCGAAAGAAATATCCAGACAAAAAACGACTTATCAGTGTTAGATGAAGTTCCTAAACGTAAATGGTGGGACAATATTAGTATCATTCTATATCCTGTTTTTTTTGCTGGCCTCATTGGGTACACCACCTGGAGCCAAGGTGGGGAAGCTGGTATGGATTTGTTTTCAAAACTCATTTATATCAAAGGTGGCCTTGCTGCCCTTGGTGCTCTCATTGCTTGGGCACATCCGATTTCTATCCTTCTTGCCTTTATCACCGCACCTATTGGAACTTTCGTTCCCATCTTTAAAGCCGGTTGGGTGAGTGCCCTTTCTGAATCTTATTTGCGTAAACCTCTAGTGGAAGACTTCGAACATATCGCAGATGATTCAGAATCAGTTGCAGGATTCTGGAAAAATCGTGTCCTTCATATCTTTCTCGTTTTTTTTCTCCCCCAATTTGGATCTACCATCGGAACCTTTATTGTGGCAGGAAAAGGCTTGAAGAATTTATTTTAAGAACTAAGATTAGATCGTCTAATCGGTGTAGCAGAAGTGTATGAAACGTAAGTTTACAATTGGATTCATTCTAATTTTTCTCGCTTATCTGGGTTGTAAATCATCCGTATTTGGGTTTTGTACTTCTGCAGAAAAATTTGTAGAGCGAGCTTCCGTTCCACCATGCCACCAAACTGCTGATGCCAAAGAGGATGCGACAAATTCTTGCGAATGTCCCATCACTCACGAAGAACTTCAATCTTCCAGTGGGACGGATTTCCCGATTTGGAAGCAGATGAAACTTCTGGTTTGGAACGGATTTTCTGTTATAAAACCGCCATACAATTACGGCTCATCCACAAAGTGGCTTGTTTCGGGCCAGCGCCTTTCTCCTACTTATTTCCCCACAAAGACTGTTCGACTTCTGATTTGAGATTGTTACACCTATGTTTTAGGTGAAGTGATTTTGATTTTATTAGTTTTTAAATTTTAACAGAGGTTATACGATATGAATCGCAAAGAATTATTACAAAAAGCAGGGATGGCAGTTGCCGTTTCAGGAATTTTATCCACACTTTCCGCAGAAGACCATGATCACTCTACAATGACAACTTCCTCTGCTGGGAAATCCAAATATTCCAAAGCAATGATGGCCGCCATGCACTGCCAACTTTCTGCTGAGGATTGCCTCAGTCATTGCCTCACAGAACTTGGAAAAGGAGATAAATCTATGGCGGCTTGTGCTGCTAGTACAAGAGAAGTCATTAGTTTATGTGATTCTTTTGTGAAACTGGCAAGCCAATCTTCGCCATATACAAAGAAGTTAGCTAATTTGTGCATTGAAGTTTGTGAAGCTTGTGCAAAAGAATGTGACAAACATGCAAACCACCATACAATCTGCAAAGAATGCAGAGACAGTTGTCTCGCTTGTGTGAAGGAATTAAAGAAAGTTTAATTGATTGATTTGATCAAAGATTGAATGAGTCACAAACTGCAACTGTCCGCTGTTTGGCGGGCAGTTGTTTGTTTTCCATTTAGGAATCTAACGTTTTTTCGCCTTTTTTTTGGCCTTTGGTTTTGTTACTGGCTTTGTCACAGGTTTTGATTTTTTAGCCGGTGTTGTTTTCTTAACTGCGGACTTCTTCTTTTCTGCTAAATGTTTTTGGTTTTTTTTATAAACGGATGGTTCGTATTTAGAAAAATCCACTTCAATCTTTTTTGGAACAGCAAACTCAGGGTTTGCTTTTGGTGCCGATTGGATGGCAATACTATCTTTTGGTGTGCCCAAAAATTCTCTAAGTGTCCGAATGTTTTCATTTCTTCTGACTAAGTTATAATTCCCAGGAATGTCAAACCACAGGTCTCGGCCTTGGCCAAATTCTGTACTTTCTTGTGGAGGAAAGGAAAAATCTTCGATGGCAGAAAGAGGTTGGAAAAGGGGAAAGAAGAGCGCATTTTTGTAATTTGTTTTGACCCAATCCGATTCATAACCCCAATAAGATTGTCTTGTGTTGGTGAATCTGTCAGAACCATGAAAGGGAGTTCCCAGTGTGATGAGTCGTTTTACTTTTCGTCGGGCTTCGTCTGGTAAAATTAAAACAAGGAGTCCGCCTGTGTTGTGTGCGATCAAAGTGACCTCGTTAGGTGCTGTCAGGATCTGGCTAGCAAGATATTGGACCGCTTCTTCCAGAGAAATTGGGTCTCGGAGAGTCGAAAGAATTCCGACTTTGAATCCCAAATTGTCTAAATTGGATTTGAGTCTCGAATAATAGGAACGTCCGGCCCGAAACCCAGGAACGATCAAAATGTTTTTATCTTTATTGTTTTCCACAAACAAATGACTGGGAAGATAAAACGACAACAACGCCCAAAAACGTTCCAGATATTCTATGAATCGAAACATGAATTAAATGATTCTGTCTGACTCAATTCTTGTCTATGAAAATCAATTCCAGCGCCGGAAGAATTCCTGAATTGACCGATAACCGTACTTGCATAGGATTGCCTTTTAGAATCGTATGCGTCATAGTTTCTTAATTATTTTTCTTTTCGGGCTTTTTCCTGCCTTACTATCTGCAGAACCCGGAAATTATGATGAGGCAGCAAAGCTTTTGTCCCAAATTTGGGAAACAAAGTACCCTCTCCCTTATGGCAAACTCACGAAAAAAGATCCATTGAAACAAGGGATTCGGCAAGTGACGAGAAAAAAGGGAAAGTACTGGATGTACAATTTTGAAGTTTTTATGCCAAAATACGAAAGAAAAGAGACTGTGGCTGTGCCGAAAGAAGAGGGTCGGAATCTCCTCGTATTTTTTTTATGGAATCCGGGGATTTCGGAAGAGCCCCATCGGATCGAACTTGGGGAACCGCACGAAGGGAAATGATATGGATAAACAAAAATCGGACCAATTGATCAGAGAAACTATGAAAGCCGCAGGTCTTACTGATGCCTTCATTGCCGATTTTATCACGAAGGTAGATGCCGTGCGAAACGGTGAAACAGGGATGGTCAAGTGGGAAGAAGTAGGAGATTTGGATCCCAAAACCGATGAAATTTCCTTAGAATCCATCCATTCTTCTTATCCTACTGATCTCAGTTTGTTATCTAAATTAGTCGTGATCAAATTGAATGGAGGACTTGGGACCAGCATGGGTCTAGACAAAGCGAAGTCCCTCATTCCCATCAAAGGTTCGATGTCTTTTCTTGCTGTGATGGCAAAACAAATTGAGTTCATTCGTTCCGAGTTTGGAATCAATGTACCTCTGCTTTTTATGGATTCTTATAATACACAAAAAGACTCACAAGAGGAATTAGAAAAAAACGGATTCAAACAAACACTCCGAACTAGCTTTTTGCAGAACAAAGTGCCGAGGTTAGATGCAGAAACATTTACGCCCATCCAAAACAAAAATGAAAAAGAGAACTGGTGCCCGCCAGGGCATGGTGATATTTATTTTACTATGGTCCAAGAAGGAATTTTGGATGAATTACTTTCAAAAGGTTATGAAATTGCTTTCCTTTCGAATGGGGATAACTTAGGAGCTACCGTAGATCCGCATATTGTAAGTTATCTTTTGAGAGAAAACATTCATTTTGCAATGGAGATGACTCCAAAAACATTAGCAGACAAAAAAGGTGGAGCTATCTATCGCAAAACAATTGGTGGAAAGTTTCTGAAGTATGAACTTCTGGAAACAGCACAAGTCCCTAAAGAACATGAAAACGAATTTAGTGGGCTTGGGAAATTTAGAACTTTTTCGACCAACAATCTTTGGATCAATTTAAAAGCCCTAAAAGAAAGATTTAGCCAAGGAAACTTCTCTTTATCGCTCATTGTAAATCCGAAACAGGTTGATGGGAAATCAGTCATTCAATTGGAAACAGCAATGGGAAGTGCAGTCGGGAATTTTCAAAGATTTAAAGGAATCATTATCCCGAGAGATCGATTTGCACCTGTCAAAAAAACTGAGGACTATTTGATCCGTAGGTCAGATGCTTATGTATTAAATGATGATTATTCTCTCACGATGACAAAGGAAAGAAAAGCGGCAGGACTTGGTGAGGTACTCGTTCATTTGGATGAAACTTATTATAAAAAAATTCACCAGTTTGATCATCTCTTCCAACAATATCCGTCTTTGCTATATTGTGAAGAATTAAAGGTATTGGGAGAAGTCTTATTTGATATACCAATCTCAATCAAAGGGAAGGTAACTTTTCAAAACCAATCAGGTGCGTTAAAAAAGATCTCTTCCTTGAATCGTAAGGAATTTGCAAACGAAACAATTTCTTTATGAAGCAGATTTTATTTTTTTGTATTCTTTTGTTTATTTTAAGTTGTGGAGCTCCTTTCTCTTTTCGGACAGCTTGTTATGAGCGGAACAAGTGTTCAACGATAGAAGGAGAGTGTTTTATCCGAAATGATGCCTTTTACAAGGTTGCTACAAATAGTCCAGAGTATAGTGCGCAGGATCTAACAGCCATTGTCGGAAGTTGTTTGGGTTTAGAAAAAACATGTCGCAAAAATTGCGAAAGTGGGACGGTTTTTTAACTCCAAGAGTCCACGTCGGAAGCCGAAATTTACTTCGTAATTTATTCTCGAATAAACGAAAGTTGGCTTTTTTCTGGGACTAAACCTTTATCTTCAAATTCGCCGGACAAAGAATCGTAATTAGGTGATAGTTTAATTTTCCACTTTCCTTTTTCTTCAAGCAGATCGGAATCTACAATGTTTTTGCCACGGAAGATCTCATTTTCATTCCATTTCATGATAATGTTCCCTTCAATATCTTCCGCTTCAATGGTCAAACGGACAGGTTTAACCTTGTTTTTGCCGTCCCAATACATGGCAGTCCAAGGACCAATAAACTTCTGTATGGCGGACTCTCCAAAGGTTTTTACTTTCTTTATATCTACCACTGTGTCTGAAATCACTGAAGTAACAGGTTTTGAAAATAAACTTTCACCAATCCCTTTAGAAACAGATTGGATGGCGAAAAAATAAAACTGATTTTTGGTAAGATTTTGTAATTTGAAATTAGTATCCGAAGTTTCTTTGACTAGGCTCCATTCTGGATCATTTTTTTTGCGCATGTAAATTTTGTAAGAAGTTACTTTGGGAATTGGGTTCCAACTGAATGAAAATTCACTCGTTTTGTGATTCTCCGTAACGATTAATTCGGGGGATTTGATTCCAGAAGATCTTCCAGCGACAAGAGATGGAAACCCAATGTCTGGTTCAGATGGAAAGCTAAACAAATTTCCTTCAAATTCAGAAGCCACAGCATAAAAAGATTCTTTTTGGTAGGATTCATCATCTTTGAATTGGAGTTCTGTAGTTTTTGCAATTTCTTTCCATGATCCATCTGTTTTACGAAAGATATGGTATGCGACTGCACTAGGAGAACCTTCCCATTGCAGAATTGTCGCACCTGCATACAAACCTTTGGAAGCTGTTAAATTTTTTGGTCTTGGTTTTAATACTTCGGAAGGATCTAAATGTGCGGAAACATAATAGCTGGCTTCTCCGATGAGTTGGTTCCTTTCAGGAATGACTTGGTAGATCTCGCTATCTCCATTGCGGCTAGCTTTTAAATCGATATAAGATGTTTTTTCGGTTTTGCCCAAAAATCGGTAGATCCTTGCCATTGGATTCCATTTATAAATAGCATAAGTAGTGGAGATAGGTTGTTTGTCCCATTCCAATAGAATTCTATCGTTAGTAGGAGCAACGGTCGCCCGAAGGTTGGTAACAGGAAGAATTCCTGCTGGTTTTGTTGGGTCAACCGCATAACCGTCGTTTGAGTCAATAGATGCTTTTGATAAGTAGTTTTCATCTAGGCTTGCCACTCGGTAATTGTATGCCGTATTTTTTTGGATTCCAAAGTCTTCAAAGAATGCTTGTTTAGAGAGTCCAACGAGTTGGTATTTACTATCAATTTTGCGTTTCCGATACACTTCATAACCAATGGCTCTTTTTTCTCTTGACCAACTGATCCGAATGCGATCTGAAAAATCCCCTCGGGAGGCAAATACTTCTTTTGGTGGGAAAAGATTGTGTTCCCCATAATCGAGTGCTTCTAAAGCATTATTTAGTTTCATCTGTGTTAGAAGTTCGTTTTCCGTTTCAGAATCAGCTACATAGACGGACTTTGTGTATTTAGGAAAGGTGTCGTAAGATATCCATAAATACCCTTGGTCTCCCCAGGTTGTCCCCCAAGAATTCCATACTTTGAATGCTTTCTTTTTATCATTAAATCCTAAGATCACTAAAGACTGAGCACCTAAAATTTCGCCTGTTCCTATTTCAAAAACCGTATCTGGTTTTGGATCTCTAAAATTTTCATAAACCAAGTAACCAATTAATACGGGTCTTTTTTCGGTTAATGCTAGTTTGATGGTTGTTAAATCATGTGGTTCAATTCGATAAATTCTTCGAAGCCTTGCTTTTCTTCCTAATTCGACTATATCTGCTTTGGGTCTCGTGCGAAAGCTGGAAGAGGATTCGTTCATCTGTTCCAAAGAGACGGAACCTCGACTTTCCGCAAGAACCAAACCATCCAAAAGAGAAACTGCTTGGTCTTTTCCACTATTCAACTGGTTGTAAATAAAGTTAGGTGAATATAATATCTTTTGTCCATTTGCTGAAGTAGGTGCAACAGATGACAGGTTACGGATCCCTTTTTTTTTGGCTTCCAGATAAGAAATTAATCCGTATCCCACAGTATAACCAACGTTATCTTTGTAAATCCCTTGGTCAGAAGGTGTGGGAAATTCGTTAGTAAACTCAAAATTCCCAGGAAGGTCGGAACTTGATTGTTCGGAACGGAAGGGTGGGATACTTTGATAGAGCTCAAAAGGATCGGGGATAAGACCTAATTTTCTGGAAGAAGATTTAGATTCTGTTTTCCCAGTAATGGGTTTGGATTGAAACCCTACCATCATAAGGGTCAATGCGATAAAAATAGTTCCAATCGCAATTCGACGTTTGTTGTTCCGTAACATTTCAGTCCTCTTCTAAATCAAAACTGATCGGTAGTCGGTGGGCCATCCGAGTTGGTTTCCCTTTGTCATAACCAGGAGAAAAACGGGCTCTTTGGATGATGCGAATGGCCGCTTCATCAAATCCATAACCGGCTCTACCGGAAACAATTTTGACACCTTGGAGAACACCGTGTTCGTCCACTTGCACCATCACCACCACAGTCTTTTGGCTGATGTTTGCAGCCTTAGCAGCTTCGGGAAAATATGATTTTAAATCAAAGTCAATGATGGGTGTGGGAGGGCGATCTCCATTAAAAGAAAATAAATACCCATCTTTATCCGTTCCATTACCTGAGAGTTGGTTGGGATTTAAGTCAGAATTGTCAGGTTTTTCTTCCGCATCTTTGTTTGATCCTTCCACCCATTCTTGTTTTTCCACGGGTGCGGGACTTGAAGTTCCTCCAATAAGTTCTGGAGGGATTTCTTCAAAGGAAACATCCATATCTTCCATAGAAGTTTCTTGGAAGGCAGCACTACTGGGAAGTGTGAGTATAAAATAAATCAAATAACAAAATAAATGCAATCCAACAGAGGCAAAGAGACTGGCACGAAAGAGTCCGAACCGTCTCAGTTTGTATTGCAGATATAGTGTAAATGATTGCATAAGTTGATCTTCTAGTGGTGGATATTCGGTGTAGAACTAGAGGATTGGTTGTGTTTTCCACTCGTGATAAAACTTGCGTGGATTTCCTTTGAAAGAATTTCTAAGTGGCCAATGATGAGTTTCATTTTACGAGTGAAATAGTTATTTGCCATAACTACTGGAATTGCAACAGCAAGACCTGCAGCCGTAGCGAGTAGGGCAGTGGAGATACTCCGCATCACCACTTCCGCTCCTGAATTTCCAAGAGTTCCGAGGCCATAAAACGCTTTGATCACACCAAGAACGGTTCCCAAAAGTCCGATGAAGGGAGTGTTGTTTCCAAGAGTGTTGAGGATGGGAAGTCTTTCTTCCAAACCTAATTTTTCTTTTAAAATTTTCCCTTCCATCAACTCTTCGAGACCTTTGTGGTTTTCCTTTTCCCTTTCCAAAACAAAATGCATGAATCGAGTATAAGAATTTTCCATAGGATGGGTTTCTAGGAGTTTTTCCGTCCCTTTTAAGTCTCTGTGGCGGATGAGAAGAGTGAGTGAATCGAGAAGTGACTCTGATTCTTTGTTAAAATTACGTTTATAGACAATTAACCTTTCGATGAATACGGCAATTGCGAGAATGCTCGCAAATAACATAACGAGGAAGATGATTTTTTCCCCAAGGTCTACGAAATCTTGCATTTTTGGAACCTTCTAACGGACAGAATTCTCTACCTTGGACTGTAATCAAAGAGAAAAATTGCAGAAAAAGAACTTCGGTTGATTCCAAGTCGACCTAGGAGAAAGAATGATTCCAAGGATTGGTATGAAGGCAAAAAACATTCTTCCCAGTGTTTTGGGGTTTATTTTCATCATTTTTGGTATTTCGCTGGTAGTGTTCTATGCTACAAAGTCATGGGAGACTTTCCTTAACCTTTGTCCCAACAAGGATTTTTTGTCTTGGGATGAAAACATCAGATTAAATCAAGTCCTGGATCAGTACGTAGATTTTCGAAATGGAAGTTGGATTCGAGGGATTATGCCCTTTTTGGAAAGCCCTACTTGGCCACCGCTTCGATCGATCCTAACTTTTGTTACTCTTTATTTGCCAATCGATGCTTATGAAACGTATCGGGATTCTTTTTTAGGACTTTTATTCTTAATTTTGGTTTATCCTGGCCTTGTTTTTATCTCTTATCGAATCACAAAATCATTGTTATGGGCAGGGGTTCTCTCTGGACTTATTTTTATCTTAACCATCCAAACAGGAGAAGTTCCGGCATATTCTCTTTCTTCCATGTTAGAAACACAATCCATGTTTTTTCTTTTGTTTTCTATCTATGCGATTTATCGTTTGTATGATGTAGACAACAGAGAATCAGAGATTGATTCGGGTACGAAGTGGCTTGTTTTCTTTTCCTTATTTGGTTTTTATTTTACCAAATATCCTTATGGAATTTTATTTTTTATGGCATGTTTTGCCTATGAGTTAGTTAGATCCCCTTCTTTGTACAAAGATGCTTTGGTGTATCTCTTAAAACATTATGCAAGAGGTGTAAGGTTAGTATATTTAGTTTTTGTTGTGCTTATGGTTTTTTCTTTGCCAGTATTACGAGTGGTTACAAAAATTAATCTCAACCAGAAGGGATTCAAACAGTTTATGTTTGGGATCACCTTTCTTTTGTTTGTCGATTTGTCCGTTTATTTTTTCCGCAAAAGAGATGAAATTAAAAAAGTCTTTCCAAAAACTGCAGTGGTCCTTTGGGTTTATGCAATTTTCCCAGCATTTTTGTGGCTTTTTATGAACCCGGACCGGGTCAATGCTCTGATCGATGCCCAAATGATTGTGAATGCATACACTCGGAGTTTTTTCTTAACACTTTGGACAGAACCAGGACTTGATCCTTCGGTGCCAGGGGTTTTTGATTTTATCTGGGGATTTCGAACCCTCATCATCTTCTCTGTTTTATCCCTTCTTTATTTTCTATTCCGATCTGGGAAAAAATTCCCAAACAAACTAAAAGATCCGCTACTTGCAGGGACCTTGATTTTGTTTTTGGAGCTTCTCATTTTAGAAGTCACAACAGGAAATAAACAGCCACGACATGTCCTCCAATTTATCCCTGCCATCGGACTCATGGGATTTCTTTGGATCTTGCGTCTATACGAGTTAGCTGAGACTAAAATAGAAAAATTGGCTTCTGTTTCCGTTTTTCTACTTACTTCACTCTTTGTGTTTTCAAATTCACTGTATTCTCAAGGGATTTTGTCGGGTGAATTTTATGAAACCAAAATGTTTTGTTATCGTGGAATGAATGTGAGTGATTTCCAACCGGCAAGGGAGATCGCCGAACGCATTGAACCTGAGAAAAAGTACATCCTCATCAATGCGTTCCATTTTGAAGAAAAATACAACACCAAAGGCCGTGTGCTTGCCTCGGATTTCGATCTTGCCATGAAACTAAAGACTTATAAACAAGGAATGGTAAGAAACGATAACAAATACCGATGGAAGGAATGGACAGATTTTGATTCCGTTCTTTTATTGAGTGATGTTTGTCCGGATAGTTTTGTAGAAGAAAAATTTGAAAATCGTACAAAAATCTTGAATAGTAAGTCAACATTGCTGTCTACTTACAGAGAGAGTTCTGGTATTGCTTGTCTCCAAGAATATAAATTGCTCAAATAGAGAAAAAATTTTATGAGTATTGCTTCCTTTTCAATCAAACGCCCCATTTTCATTTCCTCGTTAGTCATCATTATGGTGATCACAGGATTTATTTCCTTAAAACGAATCGGTGTTGACCTCTTCCCCGACATCAACATCCCCTTTGTCGTGGTTTCGACTGTGTATCCTGGGGCAGGGCCTGAGGAAATCGAAACTTCCATTTCCAAACCCTTGGAAGAGGAACTCAGTTCCATCTCTGGTTTGAAACGAATCACCTCAAGAAACCAAGAAGGGATTTCGATGGTGTTTGCAGAATTCAGTTTAACCACGGATATCAAATATGCGGAACAACAGGTTCGGGATAAAACCGCGCGAGTCAAACCGCTATTTCCTGATTCCTCCAAAGAACCTCTGGTCCAAAGGTTTGATCCATCTGACCAACCCATCATGAGGATTTCTCTTTTTGCGGACTTACCTGAAGGGGAACTCTATGATTTGGCAAAAGAAAAAATCAAAACCAAACTCGAGCAGGTGAATAACGTTGGTGCGGTAAAAATCATTGGGGGTTCTCGTCGTGAGATCCACATTGAACTTGATCGTAACAAAATCAATTCCTACCAAGTTCCGGCCATTGCCATTGGGAACCAGATCAAAAATTCAGGTGTCAATATCCCAGCCGGAAAAGTAGAAGGTGGAGATAAAGAAACTTCGTTTCGAACAGTCGCTAAGTATGAATCCTTATCTCAAATTGAAAACACAGTTGTTTCCTTTGGGGGAGAGTTTGGGCGAGGGGTTTTAGTAAAAGACCTTGGCCAAGTGAAGGACACGCTCCAGGACCGCCAAACATTGGGTATGTTGTATGCACCAATCAGTGCCGAAGAACATGAAGAACCTTCTCTCATCGGGAAGTTATTATTCAAATACGATGCACCCAAAAAAGAAAGAATTCAAAAAACAGCTCTCTTCTTGGATGTGTACAAACAATCCGGTGCCAACACGGTCGAAGTGGCTGACGGGATTCTCGGAAAAATTGATACCATCAATGCACAAATCAAAGACCTTAAAGGGGCACCAAAGGTCATTCTGATTCGGGACGGATCTAAATGGATTCGGGCCAATATTGAAGATGTGACTATTGCGATCATCCTTGGGATTTTACTTGCTGTCATAGTAGTTTATCTCTTTCTCGGGAACGTACGTTCTACACTGATCACTGGAATGGCACTTCCTAACTCTATGTTAGGTGCCTTCATCATTATGTATGCAATGGGTTTTACCATGAACGTAATGACCTTACTTGCATTATCCCTTGCTGTCGGATTACTCGTGGATGATGCCATTGTGGTTCGTGAAAATATTTTCCGTAAACTAGAAGAAGGGGAGTCGGTGATTGTTGCGGCAAGGAAAGGAACAGAAGAAGTAACACTTGCCGTCATTGGAACCTCCTTAACCGTGATAGCAGTTTTTTTACCCATTGGATTTTTATCAGGAATTGTAGGTCAGTTTTTTAAACAGTTTGGACTCACCGTTGTATTTGCGATGATCATTTCACTTTTTGATGGTTTGACCGTTGCACCGATGTTATCCGCCTATTTTGCGGGGAAAACGGATATCCATAAAAAGAAAAATATTGTCCTTCGTAACTTTGATAAGTTCCAAGATTTTTTGGACAAAATGTACGGAATTATTATGAAATTTGCCCTCAAAAAACCTTGGGCAGTCATTTTGTTAACATTTCTTACATTGGTCACTAGTATTTTTTCGCTAGCTTTTGTGAAAAAGACCTTCTTACCAGCAAACGACCAAGGTGAATTTATGGTCAATGTGGAGATGGCTCCGGGGACTTCCTTACAAGGGACAGCAGAAGTAGTGAAAGAAATTCAAAACGCCATCATTCAAACGGTTCCCGAGTTGGAACTTTTGGCAACAGTTGTGGGTAATAGTGATGGTGAATCCAATATTGCAACCATTGGAGTGGCTCTTCTTCCTTCCGAATACCGCAAACGCACCACGGGTGATGTCAAAGACCAAATCCGCGAATATCTGAAACAATACCCACAAGCCAGACCGAAAGTGAACGATTATTCGGCGATTGGTGGTGGAGTTCAGTATCCATTCAACTTAAACCTGAAGGGCGAAAACTTAAAAGACTTAGAAGCATATTCCTTCAAAGTTATGGAAGAGTTACGAAAAATTCCGGATCTTACAGATGTGGACACAACGTACAGAACAGGGAAACCAGAATTCCAAGTGGTACCAAACCGTGCCAAAATGCAAACCGTTGGGGTTGTGGCAGGTGTCATGGGAGCCGAACTTCGTTATCATATCGAAGGTGGAGAAGTGGCCAAGTATTTGGAAAATGGAATTGAATATGATGTAAGACTTCGTTTGAAAGAAGACCAACGAAATTTACGTAAGTCTTTCTATGAAACGAGAGTTCCCAATATCCAAAACCGACTCATTCCACTGAATGCGATTGCGGATGGAAAGGAAAGTAGCTCTCCTGCAAGGATCATTCGGGAAGACCGGTCTCGGGTGGTTCCGATCAATGCGAACTTAGCACCAGGGGGAGCCATTGCCTCAGCATCAGATGCAGCCACAAAAATCTTAAAAGAAAAACTTCCGCCACCACCAGGAATCACTTATACCTTTGTAGGACAATCGGAAGACTTTAAAGAACTTTTGCAAAACATTGTCCTTGCCTTTGGGATGGCTCTTATCTTCATCTATCTGGTGTTAGCTTCTCTTTATGAGTCTTTTATCACACCAATCACAATTCTTTTTGCGATCCCTCCAGCCATTTCGGGAGCCTTCTTTGCTCTGGCTCTAACTGGCGAGATGTTAAATTTATTCAGTATGATTGGACTCATTCTTCTTATGGGACTTGTGGCTAAAAACTCCATTCTTCTTGTGGACCATGCAATGCTTGCCATGAGAGAACATGGAATGACTCGGGATGAAGCGATCTTCGACGCCGGATCAAAACGACTTCGCCCTATTCTTATGACTTCTCTTGCGATGATTGCAGGAACTTTGCCGATTGCTTTGGGAATCGGAGAGGCCTCCAAATCAAGAACTGCTATGGGGATTGCCATCATTGGGGGGCTTGTTTTATCCACACTCATCACTCTCATTGTGGTGCCTGCAGTGTTTGGATACATTGACCGCATCCGCGAAAAAATTGAAGGTGCTTTCCGCCCTGATTATGAAATTCGACCTGAGGATTTAGAGGACTAAACCTTCATTTTAGTAATTTCGCAAGGTAAAATTTAAACTTGCCCAAACTTTGAATTCGGCGTTCTCTTGCTAACATGTCCAGCGAACGCCGAATCTACAAACGAATCTCCGAAAAAGTACATCTCACCTACCGAGTGATCCAATCGGGAGCCGGTTCTTCTCAGTTTTTACCAAAAGACAAAGGAGAAGGGGATTCCCAAGACATTTCTGAAGGGGGACTTTTGTTTCGAACCAAAGAACCAATGCCCCTCGGAACTCGTTTGGAACTAGAATTAAGATTCCCTGATGTGAAGTACGTTTTATATCCAAAAGCAAAAGTCGTACGATTGGAAGAATTTGGAGAAGGAGCTTTTTATGAAGTTGGCCTTGAATTCAACCAAATGTTTGACGATGACCAAAAACTTTTGTTGGAACATATCAGTCGACTAGCAGTATAACCTGAACCATTCCCGAGTCCTAAAACGTTTGATTCTCAGGTAGCCTTCCAATGTTGCAAAGGTTGTTTCGTTTTTTTCGTGGGATTCCTCTCGAACCGATTTCTCTTCTAGCCGTTTATTCCGAGATCATCAGCAAATTGTATTTTCTTGGATTCGCCTATTGTTTGGCGTACATCCAAAGTGTGTATTTGGAATGGAACGCTCCAGACCAAACCAATTGTATTTTATCTGCTATCCAACTCGTTCTAAGTATCATTCTAGTTTTGACCTCTTTTTTTTATAGGAGGTTTTTTGGTTTTGCTCCCATCATCGTCCGTCTGACTTTTTTTCTTTTGGTGTTGGTAGAAATTGAAACTGGATTTCATGACCCAACGATTCCCTATTTTGATCCTAGAAATTGGTTAACGATCACAGCTTTACTTGCAACATCGTCTTTCTTTTATCCAGGCCTTGTTTGGCAGTACATTTTAGAATGGTCCATTGTACTTTTGATTTATATCCTTAGGGTATACTTTACAAACCACACAGTCATACCGATCGAAACCTGGAGAGAGATGTCCACCATCTTCCCTTTGTTTCTCGTGGCCTTTTTTTTAAACCATTGGTGGTTTCGTACTCGATACATCGCTGCATATCGCGGGATGTTACTCGAAGAAAAACGTAGAACTTTTTTCCAAGACATCCATGATAGTTTAGGTTCTCAATTAACTGATTTAGTTTTACTTGCCCAAAAGTTGGAAAAAAAATCGGATGAGATCACGGATGACCAATTACAAAAATTAAGACAACTTTCAGAATCAGCACTTCAGTCCTTACGCAACCAAGTCCAAGAAGAAGACCAAAGAGATTTGATCCAAGAATCTTTGTTAGACGGATTGAAGCTATTAGTCAAAAAACGATACAAACTTGTAGGTCGAACAATCAATTTAAAATGGGAGTCCATAGGAGAAGAAACGATGATTAAAATCCCCGACCCAGAGGTAGCTCATCATATCCTACAATTCTTCAAAGAAGTGACAACCAATGACTTACGACATGGAAATGGGACTTCTGAATGGAAGATCGATAGAACACCGGATCATTTGGTATTCCAATTTGCCACAGAACTTGAAAAGCCAGAAGGAAAAGAAAAGAGTTCGGAGTTTTATTCAAACAAACAAGGATGGAATGAATCAGGAATTGGCGAACGAGGCCTTCACCAAAGAATCAAATCTCTGAATGGCGACCTTCAAATAATTGAATCACCATACCAAATTCATATGAAACTTCCTATGAGTTTATTTCATATATGAAATCTATTTCCATCGGTATCATCGAAGACAATTTAGATTTTTTACAATCTTTATGTGCTGTCTTAAAACTAAATTCTCATCTAAATTTAGTCACTTGGAATTCAGCTGAAGATTTTTGGGCCAATGGACAATCAAAAGAATGGGACTTGCTCATTTTGGATATTGGACTTCCCGGTATGAGTGGGATTGATGTACTCAAAACTTATCATACATTGGAATCAAGAAAGAGCCTCGTGATTTCATCCTTACAAACGGATGACGCTATCTTTTCGGCCCTTCGGAATGGAGCTTCTGGTTATATTTGGAAATCAGAGTTGGACTCTCTTCCTGAGACCATACAAACCATTTTGGATGGAGGGAGTGTGATTTCCCCTTCGATTGCCGCAAAAGTGTTGTTAAGTTTTCGAAAACCCCAGACTCATACCGATTCATTCATTGTTGGGGTTGAAGTCTTGACTCCTAGAGAAAGACAAATTTTGGAACTGATTGTAGAAGGGGACAACCCTAGCCAAATCGCTTCTTTGTTTGGGACAACGGTTGGAACCGTCCGCCAACAAATCAAAGCCATATATAAAAAACTCCAAGTGAACACTCGGGTCCAAATGCTAAAAAAAGCCCGTCAGTTTGGAATTTTTTAAAGGAAATGAAATTCTAATTTATACCATCTGGTAAATGGACATTGGCTACAAAATCGGTTATACTGCCTCATCAACTTACCAGAATACAAACAAATGCGACTAGAATCGATTCATTGGATCTCTGCTTTTTTTATCAAACTAAGGCTTGTTTTATGGTTTGGTGTGTATTTAGCACTGGTATTTTTGATGAATTGGGTTTTATAAAGGAATCCAAAAAAAGCAAAAGTTTAGGTTGGGAATGGTTTCTTTACTTTCTTTTTATACCATTTGGTAGATAGACACTAATTCCCGTCTCTGTTAGCATAATCCGAAGAATCCCAGTCTGCTTACTTTGGCTGGCGAATCGTGTAGAATTTCCATTTAACATTCCATTGCTTTTGCAAGTGCCATCGTGTTCGAGACCACGGTGGTATTTTTTTAGTTTCCTCTGTGGGATTCAGGAGATTTAGGAATGGTCTTAGGTGGCAAAATTACCTACAGACGATTCAAAAAATTGCAATTCTGTAACATTTGTTTCCCGAAAAAATATTGCCTAAAGGAAACGGGAATATAGCCTTGGTTACACTTTCATAGGAGAATTTATGAAGAAAATTTTACTCATGGCAGCAGTTGCAGCTTTCATTGCAAACTGTTACAGCATCGACAAAACTAAAGTTGGCGGAAAAGAAGTAGTAACTGCTACTCAAATGAACCCGGCTATCTTTACACTTTGGGGTGCTCCTGTTACTGCTTGTTTAGATGACCTAAACAAAGAAGGTGTGACTCAAGTTGTTGATGCAAAAGGTCCTGCGACTCACGGATTGTTCACTACAAGCCGAATTTCTACAACTGAAGCTTGCCAAGCTACCGGCGTTAAGTAAGTTTTTTGTTGGGCTGATGCAACTTATGTTGCTCAGTCCAACTTCTCTCCTCTTTCATTGAACAAACTCCATCATTATTTTCTTACAACATTTTTCTTCTTTTGTCTTTTTGTCTCGCCCATACATTCTGAGTCAAACTTTCCAGATACAGATTCTATTGAGAAAGCTTCTTTGGAAAGAGATTGGCTAGTTCTCCTTCATTACCAAACTTCCAAATGGAAAAAGACATATAAAAGTCTGGCTGATGGACCTTCCTTTTTTTTATCTGCTGACGGTCTTACCAATCCAACCTCTGAATTAAAAGCTCATTTGGATTTCTTTCAAAAACCAAAAGAAGATTTAATCAAAATGGAATGCAAATTCCCTGCTAGGTTTCATTGGATTCGAAAACGTTTCGGATTTCCTATTGATCCAACTTGGGAACAAGATTGTCCGAAGTGGCCTGAGTTTAAGAACCAAATGCGAGCAAAATCAGTTTCGGTAATTTTTGCATCTTTTCATCCAGAACATCCTGCTTCCTTATTTGGGCATACGATGCTCAAATTTAATGAAGAAAAATCAAATGGAGTTGTTTCCGAAGATTTGATCTTGAATTATGCGGCAACAGTCCCTGGAAACATCGATCCAATTTCTTTTGTGATTTATGGGCTTGCCGGTGGATTTCATGGATCATTTGAAATTCAAAAGTACCTATATAAAATTCATGAGTACAATGAATTTGAAAACAGAAATCTTTGGGAATTCAAACTCAACTTAAACCAAGAAGAAGTGAATCAATTGACTCGTCATCTTTGGGAGATGTCGCAAAATCATTTTGATTATTATTTTTTAGATGAAAATTGTTCTTTCCGCATTTTGACTCTTCTTGAAGTAGCAAGACCAAGTCTCAGACTTACAGATCGAATTTCCGTGATGTTACTGCCAACAGAAAGTTTGAAAATTCTTTCCAATCAAACGGGACTCATTGACCAAATTCAGTTTAGACCTTCTATCATCGAAAGATACAGGCACAAATATGGTTATTTAACTTCTTCAGAAAAAACCATTTTAGACCAAATGGTAGATGGGAAGATGGATTCAGTCTTTGAGTTAGACTCAGTTCGAAGGACTCTTCTTTTTGATATTTATATCGACCATCTAGTCATTCATAAAATTAAAGCATATGGAAAGATGGAAATCAAAGACCAAGAGTTATATGCAGAAGCGGAACAAAAAAGAGGAGACATACAGGTTTTAAATTCGTTACCAGAATATTTCCAAATTGAAAAATTGTCCAATCCGCTTCTCAGCCATGCACCATCACAAGTGACAATGGCCCATGGAAATTCGACAAATGGAGGTTATAGCGAAATCCAATACCGGCCAGTACTCCGAGATTTTACGGATTCTTATTTAGGGTATTCTCCGTACAATCAAATTTCGTTTTTAAGAATGAATGCACGTTTCTACGAAGATACAAAACAAACCGTAATTCAAGAGTTTCACGTTTTGGAAATGACTTCATTAAACCCAATTGGACAGAAAATTTGGAAACCCTCTTGGCGTTTGGATTTAGGCGTTAAGTCACTTTATACGGAGAAAAACTATACAAAATCCATTGCAGAATACTACGGTTATGTGAGTGGAGGTTATGGGGTTGCCTGGGAGCCATTTTATCCTTTTTTCAGGCATCAATTTGTTTTGTTTTCATTTTTGGATTTTAGGGCAGATCAATCTCCTATTTGGGGTAGGGGTTATCGTTTAGGAGGTGTGAGTAGCACAGGTCTTCTCATTCGTATCTATGAGTCTTTTGGATTGATTTTTTCAGGAGACTACCGGTCTTCCTTTGCGGGAGAAAGAGGGAACTTCCCTGAATTTGTCTCTCAAATCAATTGGACATTATTAGAAAATGTATCATTGGAATTAAAATACAAACAAATCCAAACAAAAGAATTGGATTGGAATGAATACCAAGCAGGATTAAAAATTTTCTTCTAATTTTGGATTTGGTGATGATCAGTCCATCAATCGTTTGATTTCTTTTAAGAGTGTAGACTGGCCGGACATCAGTTTTGTTTCCGATTCTAGGATGGCCTCTTTTTTCCCTGGGCGCATAAAAAACTGTTCCAAAACTACTTCTCTGAGAGTTTCTTCAAACCACATCCGGGTCTGGTTATCTCTATTTTTCGCATAATACCCGTTTGCTTTTGTAGTGGAGATATAATCTAAAACCAACTTCCAGATTTCATCGATTCCTTTTCCTCCAATCCCACTGCAAGTGGTCGCCCGGGGTGTCCATTTGGATTCGGGGGCTGGGAAAAGGTGGAGGGCAGATTCATATTCAACTCTGGCACGTTTGGCAAAGGGTTCATTCTGTCCGTCGGCTTTATTGATGGCAATGAGGTCAGCCATCTCCATAATCCCACGTTTGATTCCTTGGAGTTCGTCACCAGCACCGGCTAGCATGAGGAGTAAAAAGAAATCGACCATAGAGTGTACTTGAGTTTCGGATTGTCCCACACCCACTGTTTCTATGATGATGGTATCAAATCCTGCTGCCTCACAGAGATACATGGACTCTCTTGTTTTTCTAGCAACCCCTCCAAGCGAACCACTGCTAGGTGATGGACGTATAAAAGCATTTTCTGATTTTGAAAGAATTTCCATCCTAGTTTTATCGCCAAGGATAGAACCTTTGGTCCGCTGACTACTAGGATCAATGGCAAGGACTGCCAGTTTATGATTTTGCTCGAGAAGGTAACTTCCAAAACTTTCGATAAAGGTAGACTTCCCAACACCGGGAACCCCAGTGATTCCAATGCGGATGGAGTTTCCTACTTTTGGCATCACTAGTTCCAAGATGGCTTGGGCTTTGTCATTATGTGCATCTAAATTGCTTTCGACAAGAGTGATTGCTTTGGAGAGGTGAGTGCGGTTTCCTGAAAGAATGCCGGCTGCTAATTCCTCTGCTGAGATTTCTTTGCGACTAAGGGTTTTTCTTTGGTCACGAATGTAGGGAGAAATGGCGGGGGCATCGGCGACACCTGGGTTGACTGACAGTGCCGATTTTGGATTTGTTACATCCGCGTCCTCTTTCTTGTTGCCAATGTCCTCGTTTGGTGTTTTCATATAGTTTGAATTTCTATTAGCGAATCGTCCGAAAAAACACCGATTGTTGTTTAGACAAATCGGTGTTTGGTGGAATGGTTCCCCAAGCCCTTGTTTAGAACTTAAGCGGCTCTTCTTTCGCCGAGAAGGATGTTCAGAATTTGTTTGGCAGCTTCTGAGATCACAGTTCCTGGTCCAAAAATCGCAGTGGCACCTGATTTGTAGAGGAAGTCGTAATCCTGTGCAGGAATGACTCCTCCCACAACTACAAGTACATCTTCTGCTCCCAGTTTTTTAAGTTCTTCAATCACTTGTGGGACAAGGGTTTTGTGACCGGCAGCAAGAGAGGAAACTCCTAGGATATGGCAGTCATTTTCTACCACTTGTTTGGCAACCTCTGCTGGAGTTTGGAAGAGTGGTCCGATATCAACGTCAAAGCCCATATCCGCAAAACTAGTGGAGATCACCTTGGCACCACGGTCATGTCCATCCTGGCCCATTTTGGCAACCATGATTCGTGGTCGACGGCCTTCTAATTGTGCAAATTCATCGGCAAGGGATCTTGCTTCGATATACCCTTTGTCTTCGGAAATTTCAGAGGAATACACTCCAGAGATGGAACGAATCACAGCTTTATACCTCCCAAATACTTTTTCCATGGCATAAGAAATCTCACCAAGGGAGGCACGTTTGCGAGCTGCATCCACCGCCAGTTCCAAGAGATTTCCGTTCCCTGTTTCTGCACATTTAGTGATGGCATTTAACGCAGCTTCTACGGCACTACTATCCCGATCTTTTTTCATTTGTTCCAAACGTTTGATTTGGGCAATTCGAACAGCAGTATTATCAATGTCTAAAATATCAAGTGGAGCTTCTTTATCCAAACGGAATCGGTTTACTCCTACAATCACATCCTTTCCTGAATCGATACGGGCTTGTTTTCTAGCGGATGCCTCTTCGATTCGCATTTTAGGGATTCCCGTCTCAATCGCTTCTGCCATCCCACCTAACTTTTGTACTTCGGTGATTAAGGACCAAGCTTTGTGTACTAAATCATTTGTGAGTTTTTCTACATAGAAGGAGCCACCCCAAGGGTCAATGACTCGGTGGATATTGGTTTCTTCTTGGAGATAAATTTGTGTATTTCTTGCAATCCTTGCTGAGAAGTCTGTCGGAAGGGCAATGGCTTCGTCTAGTGCGTTAGTATGTAAGGACTGTGTATGACCAAGGGCTGCGGCCATCGCTTCGATACAAGTCCTTCCTACGTTATTGAAAGGGTCTTGTTCGGTGAGAGACCAACCGGAGGTTTGGCAGTGGGTTCGAAGTGCGAGAGACTTAGTAGATTTAGGTTGGAACTGATTGACGATCTTTGCCCAAAGCAGACGACCGGCCCGCATCTTGGCGATCTCCATAAAATGATTCATTCCAATCGCCCAGAAAAAAGATAGGCGAGGCGCAAACTCATCCACGGAAAGACCAGAAGCAATTCCTGTTTTGATGTACTCCCATCCATCTGCAAGGGTATAGGCAAGTTCTAAGTCTGCAGTTGCACCCGCTTCTTGCATATGGTATCCCGAAATGGAAATCGAGTTAAACTTAGGCATGTACTTGGAAGTATAACCAAAGATATCTGCAATGATCTTCATCGAATGTTTTGGCGGGTAAATATAAGTGTTACGCACCATAAACTCTTTCAAAATATCATTTTGGATGGTACCGGAAAGTTTGTCTTTGGAAACACCTTGTTCTTCAGCAGCGACAATGTAGAAGGCAAGGACGGGGATGACTGCACCATTCATGGTCATGGAAACAGACATTTGGTCTAGAGGGATTTGGTCGAAGAGGATCTTCATGTCAAGAACCGAATCGATGGCCACACCGGCTTTTCCCACATCTCCCACGACTCGGTCGTGGTCAGAGTCGTAACCGCGGTGTGTGGCAAGGTCAAAGGCAACAGAAAGTCCCTTTTGTCCTGCAGCTAAGTTCCTACGATAAAAAGCATTTGATTCTTCTGCCGTGGAAAATCCTGCATATTGGCGGATCGTCCAAGGTTTATTCACATACATAGTGGAATAGGGACCACGTAAGTAAGGAGGGATTCCTGCAGCATAGTTTAGATGTTCCATTCCCTCTAAATCAGTCTTCGCATAACGAGATTGGATGGAGATCCCTTCTGCTGTTTGCCAAAGCGAAATGGATTTGGAATCCGGTTGATTGGAACTGAAAGAAAGAGGAGTATTCGCAAAATTAGGTTTGTTCATTTTATTTCCCGATCCATTTGGTTTGGGCTTTTTCCATAAATTCCACGATGTTTCGTTTCATATGGATGAAGTCGTCGATACCGAGTGATTCTGCTTGGGTGATTAAGTCTTTTGGGTAACCCGCAAGTAGTTTCCAAGAGTCTGGAAGTTGGGATTGCATTTCTTGGGCAAACTCTGGGAGATAGGTCGCATATTCTTCGTCAGACGAACAAAGAACAACAATTTCACTCACCAGTTCTTTTGCCTTCGTTACCCCTTCCTTGACAGAGGCAAATCCTAGGTTGTCGATGATTTCATACCCGAGACAACCAAGAAAATTGGAGCTAAAACCAGCTCGGGCTTTCCGCATGGTTAAATCCCCAATCGTAAGCAAAAATACTTTTGGTAGTTTTTTACCAGCGGCAACATGGATGTCAGTGAGATTTCTCCATTTATCAAATTCATAAGATAAACGAACTGGCAAAAGACGTAGAAAACGAGTCTGTCCTTTGGTGTTGGTATCTTCTTTTGTAATTTCCAAGGAAGTTTTTAATTCTGGATGTCTTTCGGAACTGAGTGGGTATTGGTTCGTTCCAAGTAAAATTTCTTTTTTGGTAGCAAGTGCATTTCTTTTTTGGTTGGCTCTCGTAGAAATTTCGTTTTGGATGAATCCTTTTTTAAGTGCTTCACCAAACCCACCATCTTTCTCCAAATTCTGAAATTTTCCCCAAGCCGATTCCGATAGTTTTTTTGTCAGCACTTCTAAGTAATAAGAACCGGCAGCAGGATCTTCCACTTTGTCTAGGAAGGATTCATAACGAAGAAGGAGTTGTGAATTTCTCGCAATACGTTTGCCTAACTCTTGTTTTGCGGAGTATTCGGAATCAAAGGGCAATACAGAAACAAAATCAGCTCCGCCCATCACTGCAGACATTGCCGCAGTAGTTCCTCGTAACATATTGACATAAGGATCATAAGCCGTGAATTGAAAATTGGATGTCCTTGCCACAATCAGTGCTGGAAGTGATACCCCAAGTTCGGGTTTGTAAGCATTTAAAATTTCTGTCCAAAGGATGCGCATGGCACGGAATTTTGCGATTTCAGTGAAATAGTCAGAACCAATCCCCATCCAAAACCAAAGGTTGGAAGCCGCATCTTCAATCGTCACACCTGCATCTAGATGACGGTTTAAATAATCGACTCCCCAAGAGAGGGAATAAGCCAGTTCTTGGCCAATGGATGCACCCGCATCTCGCAAATAATAACTATGAATTCCGACACCGGAAAACCCTTTGGTTCCTGCAAGTGAAGAGAATGTTTTGCCAATAACGTTTTCTTCGGTTCCTAGTTCACCTTTTTTTAAAGCGACTCCATAAGGATCAAAATCACTGAGTACAATGTTATGCGAAGAAATAAGTTTTTTTAAAGAGTCGGAGAATGTTGGTGTTTTTTCTTCTAGAGATACAACCAAGGGAAGATTCCCTGTAAGCCCTGCCAATCGTTCTAGGTCACTAGCGGATCCAATCTTTAATCCAGGTAATTTTCCATTATCCCCTTGCGAGATTAGAATTACGGCATCAGCACCTTTTTTGGAAAGGTCAATCAGTTCGGATTCGGAAGTTGCGGTTTCTGTGACATTCCAACCATTGGTTCGTTTGTACACTCGAGGGAGGTCTACGATATCTTCTTTGCGATAGAAGGGTTCGATTTTGAAACCTTCTTCTGTTTCCCAAGTGACTTTTTCCCAAGGGTTACCTTTTAAATCTTTTAGGATTTGGTTTCTCCAATCCTCAGTGGAAACTTCAGGGAAGTCTGAAAATAAAAATTCGTTCAATTTATTCCTCTACGATTTGGTAATCTTCCATATAACCTGGGAAGTCGCCTAACCCACGTGTGAAGGTGAATTTTGCCGGATAAACAACAAGACGTTTACCTGACTGTAAAAAAGTTCCAGACAATAGTGTGAAAGGGGAAGCAACAATAAAGGCTGCAGTCCCAAGCACTGTACCGGCAAGACCCATAGGTCGCGCCACAATCAAATCGATCAACATTTCGCCACCAGAAGGGACTTCTCTAGCAGATAAAGTCTGGGTCCAAAGGAGACAGATTAAGAAAAGGATGGACAAGGGTCGTGTTTGTTTCATAGGCTGATCACTCGGGCTTTCATCTGATGAAATCTCGAGAATGATCTCCCTGTAAAGTAAGAAATATGGCTAAAGAAATTGTTTTGTTTGTTCTCTATTCTATTGTGCATCTGCTTGCGATCGCTACGATCACAAAACAGGATGTTTTTTATCTCCCTTCCAAAATCATTCCAATCCTGATTCTCATCGTCGCACTCTTTCGTTATTTTCCCAGTTTGGAAAAACGTGGGAAATTGGTGGCTGTAGGACTTGTGTTTTCTCTTTTTGGAGATAGTTTCCTTGCTCTTCCCAAAGAAGGATTTTTCGTATTTGGGCTAGGTTCCTTTCTCATTGCTCAATTGATTTACTCCTATGCTTTTACATTGGATTCGAAAATCAAACCCATCCTTGCCATTCCCTTTTTATTATTTGGTTCCTCCTTCTTTCTTGTTCTTGTGCCAAAACTAGGTGCTCTTCTCATTCCGGTAGGAGTTTATATTTCGGCGATTTGTCTTATGGGTTGGCGTGCTGCTGCTAGGAATTCTGTTTCCAAACCATTTTATTTGGGCCTTTTGGGCGCCTTAGTTTTTATCCTGTCTGATTCTATCATTGCCTATTCTATGTTTCTAAAACCAGAAATGGACAGATTCACTGCATCGATGGGAATTATGGTAACTTACTATATTGCCCAGGTCCTCATCTACTCGGCCACAAAGGCAGAAGAGTTGGATGTACAATCTGTGAAAAATACTTGATTCACCTGAAACTCAAGAGTATCGTATCAATGGTTTTGAATAACCAGGGAATGGGATTATGAAATCACTAAAAAAAACATCCTTTATTGAAGCGGTTGCGGCTGCGATTGAACATGAGGTTCAATGTTTCAATTTTTATCTAAAACTCTCTGAAAGTTTACCAGAAGGCCAAATCAGAGAATTATTCAGCCAACTTGCGTTAGATGGCGATGAGCACATTAAATTTATTAAGGAAATTTATAAAAGTGCGGAGGGGAAGGAACTTCCCAATCTAAAACAACTTTCTCAGATTGAAAAATTTCATTCTTCTACTATCCAAAAGGTAATGGATCGACTTGATCGAAACAAAAACGAAGAAGTGAAGGCCGACGAAAGAAAAGCGATCGAACTCGCCATCAGAGAAGGGGAAGACGCACGTAATTTTTACGCAACTATTCGTAACAAATTCCAAGATCCAAAAATCAACTTGTTATTTCAAAAATTGGCAAATTTTAATGAGTCCAACAATTCATTGTTAGAAGCACAAGCAATGGCAATGGAACAATCTACACCTGCTGACCAAGTTTTTTACTGGGAAGATGAAGAATTAATGGAACAAGTGAATCGTTCCGCTAAAGCCGCATCCAAACCAAAACCGTCCAAACCGACACAAAAACCACAACCAACGAAATCTAAACCTTCTCCTAAAAAAACTACAAAACAAGCCAAACCGGCAAACAAAAAGTCGGCAAAGAAAGCTGTTAAGAAGGCAGTGAAAAAAGCGGTGAAAAAATCAAAACCTGCAAAAAAGAAAGGTAAGAAAAAATAGTGAAATACCAAGTTACACATTCATTTCCAGTTTCCCTTGAAAAACTTCTTCATGCGAGGGAGGAAAGATACAAACATTTAGATCAGTTCCCTGATTTGAAGAATGTAACCTTACTAGAAGAATCGAAAGAGGGGAATATCATTCGGCAAAAACGGAAAGTGAGTTTGGAAGGATCCATGCCTGCTGTACTTTCGGCTGCCCTGAATGACCTTTCTCTTTTAGAAGAATCCACATTTGATATTACGACCAACACTCATGAATTCAAAATTTCGCCTCCAGGAAAAGACAATGTGTTCGTGATCAAAGGTAAAAGTAAATACGAAGCTGATGGAGCGGAGTCCAAACGTTCTTACGATGTGGATGTAGTTTCTAGTCTTCTATTTGTTTCTCCGATTGTGGAAAAAGCAATTGAAGAAATTCACAAACATAGTTTAGAAAAAGACAGAAAATCCATCGCCAAATTTTTGGGGGTTGAATCCTAAGTAGAAGTGAAGTCTTCTTCTCCTTCATTCTTACGATCTGTTTTAGAACTCAATTTGACGATCCTCATTATGGGGAACGTCACTTTGTTTGCCAAACTCCTTCCTTTTCCTGCGGTCACGATCATTTCTGGTAGGGCAGTTTTTTCTGTTTTGATCCTTGGTTTATTTTTCCTACTTCGAGGTAAGTCCGTTTCTTATCGAAGTTTTAAAGACTTTTTATTCGTTTTTGGAATCGGAATTCTTTTCGCCCTTCATTGGGTTACTTATTTTCATTCCATCCAAGTGTCTACTGTCGCTGTAGGGATGTTGTCTCTTTTCACCTATCCCGTGTTTTCTGCCATTTTGGAACCATTGTTTGGTGGAAAACCCCCCGATCCCTTTGCCTTCTTTATCGCTTGTTTCTCCTTTTTTGGACTTTTTTTAATTGTACCGGATCTATCTTGGGACAACCAAATGTTCCAAGGAGTTGTTTGGGGAGTGGTCTCGGCAGTTCTTTATGCGATTCGCAATTTGTTGACAAAAGAAATGCATGTTCACTACCCGAGCTCTCAGATTCTTTTTACCCAACTCATGGCAACAAGTCTTGTCCTTCTTCCTTTTGCAGATGGGCTTTTTGTGATGTTATCGGAACCCAAATACTTGGTGTTTCAAGTAGTTCTCGCTGGAGTTTTTACTTCACTTGCTCATACCATTTGGATTCGTAGTTTATCAAATTTGTCTGTGACAACAGCAGGAACGTTGTCCACACTTAGTCCCATCTACGGGAGTTTGGCGGCGTGGTACTTTTTGGGTGAAGTGCCACCTGATAGACTTTGGTTAGGTGGTGGTGTGATTTTGTTTTGTGCTATTTTAGAAGTATTTCGAAAACAAGCGGAGAGTGGAAAAAGAGTAGAGGAGAATCCTAATTAAGATTTCTCCTTCTTCCATTTTTTTAGATAGATTGTAAGACTTAAACTGCAGGACTATATTTTGCAATTAACTCATCCAAAATTTTGGGAGGAGTTTCAAAATACGGATGGTCCCGAAATATCTCTTGGTATTCAAGTCTTTTGAAATCTTCAAATTCACAATGCAGTTCCGCAACTTGCTCTTTTAAGCGGCGAACCAGTGGCATTGAGAAACGAGGGTTAGTCGGATCAATCCAACCATTGTTTTGAAAACTTTTCATTTTTTTGGAACAACGACAAGGATTCTTTTCGTTCATGAGACCACATTTATCATCCAAAAAGGTGTAAAGATCTTTTCTGGCACGACTTAATCTTTTTCGAAATGCTTCATTCGAAATACCAAGAATTTCTGAACTTTCACGATCGCTGAGTCCCATCAAATCGGCAAGGATCAGGGCGATACGTTGTTCTCTGTCCAAACAGAGTAACATTCCCAAGGTGCAAGAGGCCTTTGCTTCTTCTATTAAAACTAAGTTTTCTGGCCGAGAAAGTTCATTTGCCGGAATTTCTATATTTGGCATTTTTTCCAATTCGTTTGCATAATCTGAAAAACCAGTTGTAATTTCTTCCAATCTTCCTCGTTTCCCATTTAACGCATGATTTATGGAAATTCGGTAAGCCCATGTTTTAAAACTGGCTCTTGTTGGGTCGTAGGCGGCAAGGTTTGTGGCAATTTTAAGTAGCACTTCTTGGGTAACATCTTCGGCTTCTTGTGGGTTTAATAAGATACGTCGGACGACATTGTAAATCCAAGTTTGTACATTCGATAACAATGATTCTAGAGCACGGCGGTCTCCCGTCCGCGCTCTTTCGATGATTTCTATTTCCTCTGGTTTGTTTGTTTTCATTAGAGTGGTTGGCGTTCAAACATTTCAAAGATTAAAGTTTGTTTCATCAAGGCGAAAAATTCTTTTCCTGTTTCTGAATTTTGAAGTGTGATTCCTGCTTTATGACAATCTTCCGCATTTTCCCAGTACAAAAGATCTAACATGATCCCTTCTCTTGTTTGGGAACGGAAGGCTCGCCAAGCCAAAAAACCAGTTTGGTTTTGGAGTAGAGGTAACATTTTTTTACGCATTTGGTGGTATTTTTCGGAATCCTCTGCGGCGCATTGGGCTATCGCGATTTCAATGGCTGTTGTTTGTGGTAAACTTTCCAGGGTCAGTAAATCTTGCCCTTGGTTTTTTAAACTTTCTAACATTTGATTGTCTCCTTTGTGAAGGTTTTTCCCTTTGCATTGGATACACAAAAAAGAGGAAGTTGTGACTACCGGTTGTGAAAAAAATCGTTTTTTCTGGAAGATTTGTTTAAAGGTGAGCAATTTTGTATTGCGAATGTAAGTTCATTTCATTTTGCAAATTGAAATTCGGAAAAATTTAAATGATTCCATTCAATTTGATATGATTCCCTTTCCCATTTTGATTTCGATTTACTCAAGTAATCTCCAGTTTATCTGAATTCTACGCCAATGGGAAAATTCATTCGAAACAAAACCTAACAAAAATAATCGGGAAAACTCACATTTCCGTTTGACAAAACTCCAGTTTTCTAGTTTTTACTTTCCTCTTGTAGAAATAATATATTTCTACAAGAGGAGTCAGTAGTGAAAAAAATTAGTTTCGTAATTGCATTAGCTGTTTCTGTCACAGCTTTTTATTGTCAGTCGGGAGATAAAGCTAACCTAGAGGATTCAAAGACGATTTTGGAAGGGAATTGGATTTTGACGAACAATTGTGTTAAGGATCCAAGTCCGAATCCTTCCGCATGGCTTATCATTAGTAACAATCGCGATATTAAATCTTGTTACAAAAAAAGTGGCTCTGTGGCGAAAGGATCACTCATCAAACAAAGTGAAGGAAATTACAATATTGACTGGCAAGAAGGTCCCGCATCGACAGCACAATATCCGGTTGGTGGCCCTTTAAATTTATTTGGAATGACGACACAAGGGTATACGGTTTGTTATACTCGGGTTAAGAGTGCGAAACAAAACCTTCCTACATTCTGCAAGTAAGTAATGAAAGTTTTATTACGAAAGGGGTTTTGTCGTTAAGATAAAATTCGAAACGCCACCGATTGCAGCGGAAATCCTTTCTGGTTTAAATTCGTGTTTGGTAAAGGAATCCATTCAGAAAGATTGGAGCGGAAAGCGGGATCGCCTAATGGAAAGATTGTGAAAACTGATCTCCATTGGCGAGGCGCCCGCAAATATCACCAAAACATCAGAATCATTCGTGTAAGTGGTGGATGACCTGAATTAATTTTTCTTGGACTTCTTTGGCAATTTTTTCGAGTTCAGGATTTTGGACCAGTTTGGTCATGGTCATCGGGTCAAAGATAGAAACTTTGGTTTCGCCGCTTTTTTCTTCTGTGACCACTACGTTGCAGGGAAGTAATAAACCAATTTCATCAGCGGTTTGGAGGGCTTTGTGCGCAAAACTAGGGTTACATGCTCCAAGGATTGTGTAACGTTTGAAATCCACTCCGATTTTTTCTTTGAGGGTGTTTTTGACGTCGATGGTGGTAAGAACTCCGAAACCTTCTTTTTTTAAGGCTTCGGTTGTGTCAGTGATGGTATCTTCGAAACTTTTTTTTCTGTGAACAGTGAGTCCTAACATAAATCCTCCGCTGGGTCTATACCCCATAGGGTATATTGAATCTGGGAACTTGCAAGAGAATTTTATTTAGGACAGAAAAAAGATCATTCTTTTTTGGGAAGTTTTTGCATTTCTTCCACACTTGGAAGTTGTTTTGACATATGGCGAATTTCCCCAGAGGAATTCAGAAGAAAATATTGCGGGAGAGGTTCAGTCTTTAAAGAAGCAAATCGATCATCCAAAATCAATGATTGGAATTCTTGTTCTCTTGGGGTATAGTTTAGGAGAACATAGGTACCAAGATCCGGTTTCCCTTCACCACATTCTAAACCTTGTAGCATTTCACATCGGGATTTGGTGACAGCAAGTAGGACGAGTTTCCCTTCACGTGATGCTTGACCAAAAGCAAAGGATTTATTATGACCCCAGTGGATTTCTTCGCTGGCCATTTCGTTGATTTTGATATATCCATATACTAGCAACAAAATGAAAAGGGGCATGGATAAAAAACCAAGCAGGTAAAAAACACGTGAATATTTCTGCATACAAGGCAATAGAACCGAAACACCCAGTTCTCGCCAAGTTGAATTTTTCATTGTTTATAAACAAAGAAAGTTTAAAAAAAACTACACCTCTTTATTCCCATAACAAATCTGGTTTAAAGAGAGAAACCTTAGGAGAAATTAATGGAGATTTGGTATACTGAAAAATTGGAATTAGAAAAAGGGCGTGCGGTCAGTTACCGGGTAACAAAAACAATCGAAAGCCTACAATCTCCGTTCCAAAAAATAGATATTTTCGAAACACAATCCTTCGGCCGAATGTTTACACTTGATGGCGTAACAATGGTTACTAACAAAGATGAACATTCTTATCATGAAATGATTGCCCATATCCCAATGATGAGTCATCCCAATCCAGAATCAGTTCTTGTGATTGGTGGGGGAGACGGGGGAACTGTCCGCGAAGTTTTAAAACATCCATCTGTCAAAGAAGTTGTGTTATGCGAAATTGACAAAGCAGTTGTGGATATTAGTTATAAATATTTTCCTGAATGTGCAGATGCAATGAAAGATCCAAAGGTCATCCATCATTATGATGACGGTGCTAAATTTGCGCGAGACAACAAAGGTCGTTTTGATGTGATCCTCGTGGATTCAAGTGATCCTGTGGGTCCTGCAGAAGTTTTATTCAAAGAACCATTTTTTCGTGATATGGCAAGTGCCTTAAAACCAACAGGAATCATTGCGACACAAGCGGAATCTTTTTGGTATCATGGGGATGTGATTTCGTCACTCTTTGATTTTATTCCCAAAATTTTTCCAGAGTATGGTTATTACTACACAACCATTCCTACTTATCCTTCTGGGATCATCGGGTTTACTTTTTTATCGAATGCGATTGATCCGTATTCGGTAACACCAGATCCGAAACGTGTTCCCAAAGGACTCAAATACTATAGTCCAGAAATTCACAAAGCCGCTTTTGTTCTTCCTGAATTTGCAAAAGCCTACATCAAACGGAAAGGTTAAAACTTTGTGAAAAAGGTTTCCTCTTTCTTTTTCCTATCTTTTGTTTTTTATTTTCTTGGGCCTTATGTTCTTTGGGCCCAGGAAACAAAAGCAACGAAATTGGAATTAGAAGCGGAATCTTATGAAGAACGTGGTTACCCAAAAAAAGCCGATGAACTTCGTTCCAAGGTAAAACGGCTTCGTTCTGAACAGTTTCAAAGTCGTGACAAACAGCCGAATGAATATCCAGCTACTTCTTCTGCACCTGCAACAAACAAGGGTTCTCTGGAATTCCATCAAGGGACATGGGAAATTGGATTTCGTGCTTTAGGGCAAGTTGGGGATTTTTCTTCGGGAAGAGAATGGGCCTTGGATGATGGTCGTATTGCTTTCCAAGCGGGAACTCCATATTACCCTCGTTCTTCTATTGGCTATCAAAATATCCGAACTCTTCCCTATCAGTATGATTTGGAAAAAAACCAGGCTTCCGGTTCTTTTTCACCACGAGTGGCTTACAAACACAACTCGGCAAAATGGGGATTGGAATATATCTATTTCCAATTTCAAACAACAAACGATTTTATTTCATTAGGTTATTTAGGTGGAAACCAATCGGCTTTCCATTCGGATCGGTTGTATAACGCAGAACATAAGTTAGTTCTGAAAATTTATGAAGATTTATCCAAAAATATAGGATATAGTTGGGATTTTGGATTAAGAGCTGGCTCCTTTCATACAAATTCTGTTTTTAACTCGCAAACTTTAGGACAAACAGGAGTCATGCGAGATTCAATGCGTTATCTTGCACCGAGTACGGGATTTCGATTTTATCATAAACTTGGTGAAGGTTTTTCTTATGAATTGGGAGGAGAATTGTTTTTTACTCCTCTGGGGAAACTCCAATACCGAAGAGACATCCTAACCCAGATGGGTGGTATACCACGTTTTGCGGAAGGCGCCACGACCAGAGAAGAAGCTTATTCTTTGTTTTCGGAGAAACCATTACAAACCACAATCACTGGACTTGATCTCTTAGCGCAGGCCAACTGGCAACCATTAGACCATCATAAATTTCATATGGGATTTCAAATCATCCAATACATTTGGAGAACAAACGAATCTTATGCACCTGGGATTCGTGCTTTGAACGAAGAGTCCTTTGTATCGGGAGTTCGTGATTATTATTTGAGTTCTGCCTTTTATGAAGCGGATGGTCGGGACAAACGTCCTTCCAGAAGTTACTTGATTTCGAATTTTTACTTTGGGTACACTTATGTTTTTTAAGTTGAGGTTCCATTTTTTCTTTTTTTGTATAGTTTCTTTATTCGGATTTGGATGTGGGATTTCTCTTCGAGTGTACAGACCTTTCCCTCAGGAAATTGCTTTTGACTATGTCAAAAAAATGGATCATATCGAAATCTTTGTGAAAGATGAGAATCGAATGAAGATGGGTGTTTACGATGGGTATTTTACAAATCCCGACGGGCTTACCAATGAATATGGCCCACTCTCTTATTTAATTCGAAAGGAACTTTCTATCAGAGGAAACCGTTTCCCTTTGTTACTCGATCGGGGTGGAAAGATTTTTATTGATGAATACCAACTTGTTTCTTTGGATAGATGTTCCAAAAACTTAAGTTTTGTAAGGATGAAAGCTCGGATCCAAATTCTCGGAACAGCGGAAGAAACATTTTCTTACTATGATGAAATTGATTCACGTGTGACCAATTGTTATTTAACAGGAAGTCTATTAACAGTGGTTCCATTGTTGTGGTATGTTCCTTACAATGGGTTTCGAGGAAATCGAGAAGACCAACTAAATCAACTGGGCAGAAATTCATTGTCCGAATTTTTTGCGAAATTGGAGATTGTGTCGGGGTTTAACCAAAATTCTCCAGTTGACATTGAACCAATACCACTAAAACCCAAAGCCACTCCCACCAAACAAGAACCAGTGGATCCGAAACTTAAGGAAATTCTTGATAGTCTATGAGAATTCGTGTTTTGATCATTCTTCTGTGGTTGGGTTTTACCTTTTTTAACTGTTATTCTTTAGAAAAACAATACAACTATGGGAACCCATATTTACCAAGCCCTGAATTTACAGAAGATGAACCACAATTTGAAGAAGGGGAACCAATTTGGATTTTGGACCAAACCGGAAATTGGATTTTTTCTCTTCCTTCCAAACTTGTACTTTGGAATCTGAAAGCGGACAACCACCATATATCCAAAGAAACCAAAGAATATTTGATCCGTTATATCAAGGAAAACAATTTACGAGATGTCAAAGTTCGTTTCAACCAATATGCACCACTTTCAGAATGGAAACGGCTTCCCAAAAACAAAAATATAAACCCCTTGGTTCGTTATTTTTTTGGATCCATTTCTTTATTGGCTTATACTTTTTTGCCTGGTCGTTTGTTTGCAGGAACCATTGGGGGAGATCATTATAATTCGTTTACGAACACAATTAACGTTTATTCGGATCTACCTCCTGTTGTCATTCATGAGGGCGGCCATGCAAAAGATTTTGCGCAAAGGGAAAAAAGAACTCTTTATGCAGCCGTTTATGCCATCCCCGTGATTGGAGCTTTGTATCATGAGGCACGTGCCTCCGATGATGCGCTAAATTATTTTGCAGAAAAAAATGACAAAGAACAGTTAGACTCCTCTTATGAATTGCTCACCCCGGCCTATGCAACATATGTGGGAGGAGCCATTGGGGATGTGGTAGCCAATCCCATCACGGCAGTGGCAGTCATCCCTGGTCATATTTATGGTCGTTATAAAAAACGAGACATTGACAAAGAGTTAGAAAAACGAAAACAAAAGATCCAAATTAAGGAACCCAAGTGAGCCCAAGTTCTAATTTCATTCAAAAATTCAATTTCCGTCGGGATGCTTTGCAATCTCTTCTCTGCATTGGTCTCGATCCCGAATTGGAAAAGTTACCCAAAGTTAGTTTGGATTCAAAAGCACCACTTGTCCATTTTACTGAAACCATCATCCGTTATACACATTCTTATGCAGCAGCTTGGAAACCCAATGTCGCTTTTTTTGAAAGGTTAGGAGCCGAAGGGTATTTTGCATTAGAACATATGGTGCGCGTGATGAAGGATGTATCTCCTGAAGTCCCCATTGTGATGGATGCCAAACGAGGTGACCTTGCCAATACATCCAAAGAGTATGCTAAGTATTTTTTTAAAACATTGGGAGTGGATGCCCTTACTGTTAATCCATACATGGGTCGAGATAGTCTCGTTCCTTATTTAGATTTGGGTGGTTATATTTTTGTTCTCGGACTCACATCCAACCCTAGTTCACAAGACTTCCAAAAACAAAAACTTTTGGGTAAGGATCTCTACTTATATGAAGAAGTGAGTGATCAAATGGCAAGGCTTGCAGGGGAATATCCTGACCAAGTAGGACTTGTTGTGGGGGGAACCCATCCTTCTGAGATCCAATCATTACGAATTCGTCATCCCGAATTATATTTTCTCATCCCGGGATTTGGAGCACAAGGAGGGGATTTAAAATCCATTGTGAAAGCATCGGGGAATCGTTCTCTCATCAATTCATCAAGAGGGATCACTCTCAGTTCCTTAGAGGAAAATTACGGACAAGTTGCACAAAAGAAAGCGGAGGAAGTGCATAAAGAAATGAACCAACTCTTTCTCTAATGGTCTAATGACCAAAAAGGGAAACTAGTGAAAGAAACTTTAGCAATTGTTGGAACAGGGATCGCAGGTCTTGGCTCCGCTTATTTTTTAAAAAATGATTTTGATTTAACTATTTTTGACAGTGCCGATTATATCGGAGGTCATACGAATACGGTGATGGTAGAAGAAGATGGGAAAAACATTCCCATTGATACAGGATTTATTGTCTTCAATCATGTGACTTATCCTAATCTTCTTAGACTTTTCCAAACATTAAATGTTCCCACTAAAAAATCAGATATGTCATTTAGTGTCCAACATGATCCCACCAAATTAGAGTTTTGTGGCTCAGGTCTCTCGGGGTTATTTGCTCAGAAAAAAAATCTATTTCGACCTCGGTATCTGAAAATGTTACTGGAGATCGACAGGTTCAATCAGTCGGCTCCAAAAATTTTAGACGATCCTAAATACGATACTTGGAATTTGGGACGCTATATGGAAACATTTGGATATGGAAAAGACATTTTAAACTTCTATTTAATCCCGATGAGTTCTGCGGTTTGGTCGACCCCTCCTGATTTGATGTTAGAATTTCCAGCCAAATCACTCATTCGTTTTTTTTATAACCATGGATTTTTAGGACTCAATACCCAGCACCAGTGGTACACAGTGGATGGCGGGTCTCATGAGTATATCAAACGAATCATCCCTCCGATCAAAGACAAGTTTCGTTTGAATCATCCCGTCAAACAAGTGAACCGAACAGGTGATGGGAAGGTAGAACTTGTGTTTGGAGAAGGTAAAAAAGAAATTTTTGATAAGGTATTACTTGCCACTCATGGCCATATTTCTGCGAAACTTTTAGGAAATCCTACAAAATTGGAGAGTGAACTCCTACCTCTTTATCAATACCAACACAATACAGCCACCTTACATACGGATGCGAGTGATATGCCAAAAGTCTCTTCTTGTTGGTCGAGTTGGAATTATAAAATTGTCGAAGATGGAATGGGAAAACAAAACCCATATACAATCTATTGGATGAATCGTTTGCAAAATGTTTCCAAAAAACAAAATTATTTTGTGACCATCAATGATCCTGGTCGTGTAGCGAAGGATAAAATCATCAAAAAAATCGATTATGAACACCCTCTTTTTTCTGTGGAAGCCTCCCTTGGCCAAAGCCGATTGTTTGAGTTAAACCAAAATGGACCTATCTATTATGCGGGTGCTTACTTTCGGTATGGATTTCATGAAGATGGATTTTTATCAGCAGTGAATGTTTCGGGGAACATACTAAAAAGGGACCCATGGACTTAAACTCTTGTATGTATGAAGCGGACGTGTTCCACGCTCGGACCGCTCCGAAACCAAATAAATTCCAATACCGAATTTTTAATTTTTATTTGGATCTCTCGGAAATAGACCAATTGTCCCACAAGAGTTTTTGGTTTTCCAGAAACCGTTTTAACTTATTTTCCTTTTATGATAAAGACCATATCCAATTTGAAAAAGGAACAATTTATGAAAACGTTAAGTCTTTTTTAGAGGCTTCGGGTGTTCTGAACATTGGAAAGATATTTCTTCTTACCAATCTTCGGGTCTTAGGATATGTTTTTAATCCTGTAAGTTTTTACTTTTGTTTTGATACGAATGGGAAGCCACTGGTATCCATTGCAGAAGTAGGGAATACCTTTGGGGAAATCAAACCTTACGTTGGTTATTTTAAACAAGCCAAGGGAACCATTGCTGATCCCGATGTTTATATCCGGGAACCAAAGAATTTTTATGTCTCACCTTTTATTAGTTTGGATTCCGATTTTGAGTTTCGATTGAACTTACCCAATGATCAACTGCAGATTGGTGTCGACTCTTTCGAAAATGGGAAACGAATTTTAACCACATCCTTTCTTGGAAAAAAAATTCCATTTCAATCAAAATACTTATTAAAACTTTTTACCCAATTTCCATTTATCACCGTCAAAATAATAACATTGATTCATTGGCAAGCGTTCAAACTTTGGATCAAAAAAATTCCGTACATTCAGAAACACCAAAACTTAGAGAAACAAACAGGAGTTCCCCTTGGAAAAATCACAGAACCAGTCCCTCTTACAAGACACGATTGATTCAAAACTTTTTACCGAATTAAAGAACAAGTCTACTTTAGAACAATTCCCCATTTATAGGAAGATATTTTTGAAAGCTATGAGTTCCATGAAACGAGGATCCCTTCGTATGATCTTCCCAAATGGAGAACAAGTTACCATTGGAGATGTAAATTCTTCTTTTGAGCCAAAATTTCATTCGGCACTCATCCATGTAAAAAATCCTGTTTTCTTCAAGAAATCAGTGTTATATGGTGATATTGGGTTTTCAGAATCCTATTTAACAGGTGATTGGGAAACCGATTCCATTGAAAATGTAATTTCTTGGTTTATTTTGAATGTGGATGATAGTCCCAATCTTTCCGGAGCCAAAAAGAAACTTTTTCATTTGGATTTATTCAATTTAGGCAATAAATTCTTACATTTTTTAAGAAAAAACACCCTAACAGGTAGTAAAAAAAATATCGTAGAACATTATGATTTAGGGAACAAATTTTACAAATTGTTTCTTGATCCTTCAATGACCTATAGTTCTGCCTATTTTGAATCTCTGGAAGATAGTTTAGAAGAAGCCCAAACAAGGAAAGTGGATAAACTTTGTCAAAAGTTAAAACTTAATCCTGGAGATCATCTTTTGGAGATTGGTAGTGGTTGGGGATTTTTATCCATTCATGCAGCAAAATACTATGGATGTCGTGTGACAACCGTTACTCTGTCCGAAGAACAATATGTTTATGCCAAAGAAAGAATTCAAAAAGAAGGATTATCTGACAAAATCGAAATTCGTATCCAGGACTATCGAAAGATCGAGGGACAATACACTAAAATTGTATCTGTAGAAATGTTAGAAGCAGTCGGGGATGCATATTACGAAACATTCTTTCAAAAGTGTCAAGACCTTTTGACAAGAGACGGAATTATGGCCCTCCAAGTCATCACTTGTCCTGATTCTCGGTTTACCTCATTCAAAAATGGAATCGATTTCATTCAGAAACATATTTTTCCCGGTTCACTATTGCCATCGATTGGTCGTACGGGAGATATGTATTTATTTCACTTGGAAGATATGGGACTAAGTTATGCGAAGACGTTAAGGCTTTGGTTAAAGGCATTTGAAGAGAACCTGACAGAGGTAAGAATCCAAGGGTATAGCGAAACTTTTATTAGAAAATGGAGATACTATTTGGCTTATTGTGCTGCGGCTTTTCAGATGCGAAACATCAGTGTGATTCAATCGGTTTATGTAAGGCCAAACAATCTAAATCTCTAAATTCGTACTAAACCTGACTACCGGTAGGGGAACCTATCGGTAGTACCATCCCAAAAAACATCTTGCCAAAGAAAACCTGTCTCTTTACTACTCTGTGTATGAGAGAAACAATGTCTGTATTTACCTTTGATGAACCAATCGAACGATTGTGGGCGGGTGTTACCGTCTATGAAGTGTTAGTCCATTGGTTGGCAGATGAAGTAAGAGGAAGACCAAAAGTTGGTGGGGATTTCTCATGGACTTGGAAATTGGGTTTGGAAGGTGATTTCACCACTCACGGAATTTATAAAAAGATTGAGCCATTAAAAGAATTGGTGATGGAATGGAAAGACCATCCTGCTGATCCGACAGGTGCAATTTATTTACAATTATTATTCGAATCGAAAGGACAAAATCAATCTCAGTTAACGATTGTTAATGGAGGGTTCCCGGATGGAGAAGGATCTGATGTTTGGATTGAAGGAGCCAAAGAGGCTTGGGATGGGCAAGCCGTTCATTTAAAAGACTTCTTAAAACAAAATCCGGACATCACAAAATTTTTTAAAAAATCTTGATCTCCAAGGCCTTTCTAAAATCCTGGTAAAAGTAAGGGTTGTTAAGGAGGGCTGGAAGATGGAATATCCCGAATTGGAAACGTATTTCCAGAAATTAACTGATATAACTGACCGGATCGCAATGATGAATAATCATTTTGATGCGACACCTGAGATCGACATACCACAGTTATCTGAATTTTACGCAGACATTCAGTCAAAAGACTGGGAAAATACAGATAGAGAGTATTACGACCTCTTTACTAGTTATTTTACCTTTCATGTAAAAACAGTGGAAGAAATCATTCAAGAAGCGCGTGAAATTTTGAATCCTGAAAACAGGGAATATGTAAAAAAATTGGTAAGCCATGTTCGTAATGCGGATGATTGGTTTGTCAACTTGAAAAAGAAACGTAAACTCGCTCGCACACAAGTCGCTTAAACTATTTCTCCCTCGGCTGAAAGCTCGGGGGAGGTATCTCAATTCGCTTTACAATTAAATCCATTTCCTTTCTCCTTTCAGATATGCTCAAGGCGCGGTTCCTTTTTTACCCGGTTATTCTTTTACTATTTTTGTTTTTGGTAGATTCTATATTTCGAATCCCCTATATCCAAACGATTACCAAGATAGATTTAACGGCAGTTAACTATAAGGCAAAATCAGACTTTTTAGAAAAATTAATTTCCGAAAAACCGGGAGTGGGATCCCCAAAAACAAAAAAAATCATGTTAATTTTGGGGTCCTCTCGTCTTCTTTATTTTGATTACGATGAATTGGTTTCGTTTTATCCAGATTGGGATATATACAATCTTTCTTCAGCAGTAACTACACCTGCTTATTACGATTTTCAGCTGACAAAGATTTTGGATGCAGGCATCAGACCAGATTTGGTCATTATGGAGACGGATCCAAATCAGTTTAATCAAAACTCCGTATTCAAAAGTTCTAACCTCACTTATAGTTTTGATTTATCTTATGTTTTGTCTAACTTGAGTTTGTTTGGAAAAGACCACGTTTCATTTTACTTGGGCCGTAAACTTTTTGCTGTTGGAACTTATAAACCGTATATAGATCAAATGTGGAAAAATTATAGAAATCCTTATTTGGACAATGCCATCGGAATGCATAAGGCAACGTATGATTATATTCTAAGCCATAACGGAAATGGCCTTTCACCGATTGATAATTATATGGAAAAAGATTCTAACTCGTTGCAAATGACAAGCCATAGAACCTTGGATTGGTTATTTGCTTCATATGTTCGTAGCCCTATGCAATTTGGGTTTTATGAAAAGATTTTAGATCGTTTGAAAGAGGAAAAAATCAAAACGGTAATCGTTTGGCCTCTTTCCTCTCCTGATTTTGAAACATTGATGGAAAAAGAAACATTAGTCAAAACTTGGGAAAAAGAGATCGATTTAATCACAACAAGTAGAGACTTTTCGATTTTAAAACTTAAAAATGATCCATCTTACACCTGTAATGCGTTCGCAGATGGAGGTCACGTAGCAAAAGATTGTTACCGAAGTCTAATGCGTTCTATTCTATTGGAATATTTTCGGAAGTATGAACCAAATCATCTGTAAACTCAATTCCACAAATGGGGATGGGCCCTGTTGAGGATTCAATTACCGATTTGAGGGATCTTGGTTTTTTAGGAATCATGAGAGTGGTTCCTTCTTCGTTCGTTTGTACATACTTCATACTGGCACTGAGCCCAGACGGTGAATCCGCCCAAAAGAAAATTCCTTTCGTGTTTGCCGCAATCACCCTTCCATAGTTTTTTCTTGAACTTCCAGGAATGGCTGGAGTTCCAGAAGATGCAGTATAAAAATTTGCTGAACCCTGTTTGATTGTGTTTTTGTAAGTTGTTGGTGTGACAGGATTTGTAACGATCCTTGAAAGGGTTGCGGGTAAGGGGTATCTTGCCAGTGCAGTTGTTAAATTAATGTTAGTGGGAGCAGCACCATCACTAGTCACCTGCTGGACGGAAGTAAGATCGACAAGCTGATAACTTTGTGCAGTGAGAAGGGCAAAGACACGAAAGAACACGTCCGAGTTCTGGTTCCCGAGTAAAGAGGCATCAAAATTGGGAGCAAAGGTTGTATTTTTAAATAAATTCATTAAGTTCCCAGTTGAGTTGGCTCTTGTACCAGAAGTCCCAATGACTGTTTCTCTAAAGAAGTTTTGTCTTTGTGGTTCATTAGTTCCAGAGATGTCATAGAGATAACGCATAAACACATAAGCAAAAGAATATTGTTTTAGAACATCGGAACTACTACTATCCCAATCTAAAAGAGAAATACCATTGATCCCATCGGAACAACGAGAATCATTTACTCCCGAATAACAATCCAATCGACTGATTTGTGGCCCGTAACCAGCTATGTCACTGGCTACTTCGCTTGTTCCTTCGTTGATCCAAAGTTCGTCGGTTTGGTTTACCGCACGCATTCTTGGATATCGGAGTAGATGTTGGAATTCATGGGCTGCAGTAGATGCAAACGCATTCGGATCATTTTTGAGAGCCACAATCAATTCTTTTCCATCCATATACAGAACTTCTGCATAATTGGACCTTACTCTAGAAAATAGATTGTCAGGAAAATAATTGATAGGGTCAAAATATCCTGCCACATAGGCACTGTTTGCTGTGGCACCATCACGAATGTCCATCACGAGGATTTTTACTTTCCCATCTCCATCGATATCACTTGGTGCACCAAAGGTACTTACGAGCGTAGGGTAAGTAATTGTATCAAAATCGCTGGCAAATTTTAATAAGTCGTAATTTACAGATAGAGACCTTTCTTTGTAAACTTCGACATTCGTACCTGAACTAACCAAATCAACGGAAACACAAACACTGGATTGTGTGATTAAATCCCTTGCCCAGAGATCGGGTCCATTCACACAGTTACTTCCTAGCAAAGAATAGGCTCCCAGAAGTAGAACCAGATCGTTATTTTTTTCTGTTTGTGGATTGAGTGGATTGCAATAAAATGTGAATGATGTTAAAAGGAAGAAAGGAAAAAGGATCAATCGTTTTAAATGCATAAATTCCTAGTAGCAGGCCTTTTTTCCCTGACATTCATTTGGACGAATCCAAACTTTGCAAAGTCACTGGACGGTCTGTATTTTTCCGAAATGCTACCTACGGAAAATGGCTACCTAATTCTAGGAATAGAAATTTTTACAGAAAAGGGAAACTCTTTTTACAATGCGCAGGAGCTTCGGTTTCAAAAATCCCGTGGTTGGGAAGAGGTTTTATTTGTTGGAAAAGTGACCCGGGATGGTAAGGACCTCATTCTTGTCCCAGAAGCTTGCCAGATCCGAGCCACAGAGACTTGGGGGAAAAAAATGGCCCTCCTCAGGCGGTTCGACTGCGACCATTTGGAGTTTCGGTTGGGGCCTTTTGGGTCAGGTCCACTAGTCCTTTCTGAGTCTTTGCTCGGAACTTGGAAAGAAGTGCTGATGCCCTACGTTTTGGACCATAGACCAGGGGATCCGGTGGCCATTCATTTTGATGCCCCACAAATCACAACAGAAGGCATTTGGGGCTTCCATCTGAACGGACTTGGTGGCAAAGACCCCGAAAAGTCATGGAATCCTTCTAAGCGAATTTGGGAGCCCTTCCAAGGGTATCGTTCTCGTCCTGGTTTGCAATTCTACCGTTGGAAACGATCCTTTTCTAATTGACCCACTAGTCCATTCCAGGGACTTTCCTTTTACATTGAAAAAGATCAGAATTGGGGTCATTGCGGCTGCCGGAAAAGGAACCCGAGCATATCCCCGAACCAGCTTCATTCCAAAACCTCTCTTCGTCATTGAAGGAAAGTCCATCCTCCACCGAAATGTGGAGCTCATGGTGAAGACCTTTGGAATTGAAAAGGTCTATGTACTCGTAGGCCACCTCAAAGAACAAATCATTGCAGAGATTGAACACATCCGATCCATAATACCCAAAGTGGTTATTGAACCAGTTGCTTGGACAGAGAAAGGGTTGGCTTCTGATGTGGCGAGTCTTGAAAAAACCATTCATGAACCTTTTCTAACGATTCTTGGGGATGAATTCTATTATCGAACTGACCATGATATCTTTTTAAAAGTTTTAAAGAAACATCCCAATATGGCAGCTTCCATTGGGATAGTGAAAACATCATTACTCTCAAGAATTCGCAAAAATTATTCTGTTGTATTAGAGAATGATAAAATTCTTAATTTAGTTGAGAAACCTGAAAATCCTCCCAATGAACTTTTAGGATTGGGCAGTTATTTTTTTACCCCAGAATACTTTGAGTTTTTTAAAAAAACTCCCGCATCACAAAAGTCAGGTGTGATCGAAATTACTGATGTCATAGATAAAATGGCGAAGGAGTCCAAAGGAGGGGTGTATGCAACCATGCTCAGTTGTGAATACTTCAACATCAACTCCATGCAAGATTATTATCATGCAGTATATGAAGTGAGAAATGACTTATTCCATAAGTTTAAAACCAGTTTGGTCATTCCAACCAACAACAATGAAAGATCCATTACAGATGTGATTGTTGACTTCAAAGACAAATTTAACGAAATCATTGTCATTGATAATGAATCAACTGATGAGACTTTGGCTCTCAGTAAAAAAGAGAAAGTGAAAACTTACACATTTCCTGGTGATGGCGATCCCACGAGACTCGGAGAGCAAGTAAGAAGGGGAATCGAATACGCAACTGGAGATATCATTGTTGTTGTTTCTCCCGATGGATCTTTTAGATCCAAAGACTTCCCAAAGTTACTCGAATATATGAAAGATTCGGATATGGTGATTGGGACACGCACCACTAGGCAGATGATCGAACAAGGTTCGAACTTAAAACCACTTTATCGTTTGGTGAATTTACTGATGGGTAAATTGGTCGAAGTATTTTGGTGGGGACAAGAACCTCGATTTACCGATGTGGATTGTCAGTTTTTTTCTGTTTGGCGAGAATCTTACGAACGAGTGAAACCACAACTTGTTGTTGAAGATCGTAAGTTCATTGTAGAACTGATGATCGATATTGTAAGGTCACATATGCGTTGTATTGAAATCCCAGTTTCTTATTTCAAACCAGTGGGGCAAGTGGAATATAGATTACGTGATATGATTTCTGATTCCATTCATATAATGAAATTAATTTTATCTAAAAAGTTTTACCTAGGAGAAGATCGCGATGGCGAATAAAGTATTGGTAACAGGCGGATGCGGATTTTTGGGGTCCCATGTTTGTGAATTATTCCGTAAAGAAGGTTGGGATGTTGTTAGTTTTGACAACATGACAAAATATGAATTAAAACGCACAGGTTATGGAACTGACGCCACTCGTGATTATAACTGGAATTATTTAAAGTCGATTGGTGTCACAATGGTAAAAGGTGACATTCGAAATTTAGAACATCTTATGGATCGTTCTGCAGATTGTGATTATATCATCCATACAGCGGCGCAACCTGCCATGACCATTTCCTGGGAGGACCCGGAACTAGATTTTTCAACTAACGTGATTGGAACTTTTAATGTTATGGAAGCGGCAAGGAAACACAAAATTCCAGTCGTGAATACATCCTCCATTCATGTCTATGGAAATTCCATTAACGATAGTTTGACGGAAGGGAAAACCTCTTATGAAAGAAATCCAGTAGAAATCCCTGTTACCCAACCAACTATGGTGGGCCAGATTTCTCCTCTTCATGCTTCGAAAATGAGTGCTGAACATTATGTACGTTCTTATACGGATATGTATGGTGTAAAAGCAGCGAGTTTCCGGTTTACCGGGATTTATGGGGAACGTCAGTTTGGTGGTGAAGACCACGGATGGGTAGCAAACTTTGCCATTCGTTCTGTATTTGGACTACCACTTCGTATTTTTGGGACGGGTAAACAAACTCGCGATATTTTACATGCTGAAGATGGTGCTAAATCTTATTTGGAGTTTTTTAAAAATCCGATACCTGGTGTTTATAATATTGGTGGTGCAAGCCCTCATAAAATTTCCCTTCTGGAATGTATTCATTTGATTGGAGAAATCCTTGGTAAAAAACAAGAAATACTTTTTGAAGTAGAAAGGCCAGGTGACATGCGTTACTTTATTTGCGATATTACTGAAGCAAAAAAATTCGGTTTTAATCCAAAGATTCTTCCGAAAGAAGGTGTCACTCGACTTCTCAAGTGGATTGAAGCGAACAAGGACGTATTCAATATTTCTGGAAAGTAGAATGCAAAATAGAACTTTAGTTGTCATCCCTGCATACAATGAAGCCGAAACCATTGAAGAAGTGATTCGAGGGGCCATTGTTTATGCCGATGTTTCGGTGACGGATGATGCAAGTAAGGATGCCACGCCGACTATTTTAACTAAACTACAGAAGGAATTTGGCAAACGTCTTCATGTGATTCGCCATGAAAAAAATACCCATATTCCAAAGGGAATCCAAGATGGTATGAAATATGCGGTAGAAAAAGGATATGATTGGGTGATCACAATGGATGCCGGCTTGTCGCATGACGCTAGTTATCTAAAGGAATTTCAATCTTATCCTATGTGTGACCTTGTCATTGGATCTAGAACTTCCACTGTCAATGTTCCGTTATACCGTAAGTTCATATCTTGGCTTGCTGCCAAAGTTATGAATTATTGTTTGTCCAAAGGTATTTTCAATTTATTTGGAGCAAACTTACGTGATTGTACAAGCGGATACAGAAGGTATTCAAAACCGATGTTTCAAAAAATTGCAGCATATCCTTTGGAATCAATTGCATTTGATTTCCATATGGAAGCTCTCTCAATTGTTGCAAATAATGATGGATCCATAAAAGAATTACCCATCCGTTATGTTTTTTCAAACAGTAGTTTCAATCGCAAAGTTTTGAAGCTTGCAATCCAATTTGCTAAAAAACTATTATTAAGAAAATGGAAACTGATCCCTCAATATCCGTAAACAAATCTCGTTTCGGATTGAAATGGAGAGTGTTTTTTCTCACCTGTTGTTTGCTTGGTGGGATTTTTTTGTTAGATCGAATTCTTTTTTTCGATCTCTATTTTCTTTTCCCAAATGAAACAGAATGGGATTCATCTCCTTGGTATAACTTCATACATAAAACAAAGGTATTACAGTCCACAAAAGATAAACATAGAACCATCATCACTGGAAGTTCTGTTGCCCTCTATTCAGTTCTGCCAGATGAATTAAACAAAAAAGATATCTCAAAAACAAGATATTCTTTTTTTTCTCATGTTGCAATGGCTCCTACGGATCTTTTTTATTATAAAGAAATCCTTCTCGAATCTCATCCCGACTTAGTGGTTTATTTACATAATTTTGCAGATTTACAATGGGAATATTTAGAACCTAAAGAGGGGAAACTTGAATTCAATGAAACCCAATGGCTTCAAGAATTTGGAGAAAGATATCCTGCAAAAACAATCTATCCGGATGCGTATTTGAATGATCATTGGATGGAGTTACCTAGAAAAACAATTTCTAAACTTGCAACAAAATCCCTTTTTTATGTGAGTCGGTTTCGAGTGTTCTTTTGGGATCCGATCGAAGTTTATATCGATAATCATTTTCGCAGTGGTAGAAAGTATCATCTGTACCAAGGTGAAAAGCCAAGGGAAGGGATTTGGTCTAAGGGATGGACAAGGGAAGTGGCAACTCTGTCTTGTCCCGAAAAAAAACCTAAAGAATCTATATTTACACAGAGACCCAATACAAAGTTAAAATTTCGTTTTTATTCAAATGAGAATTCTCTAACTAACCAAAAACCAATTTTTGAATTGGAAAAAACTTATGAACGTTCCGGTTGGAATGATTTGGTTTGGATAAATCTGATCCCCGATTCACCAGAATGGTCTCTAGTACAACTTCAAGTTGTGTCGGAGTTGTCTTCTGCAAAAGAAGTAAATCTCATTCGGTATGGGAATGATGAAAAAGTGGGAGTCCGGCTCTCTCATTTTTTTTGCAAAAAAGTGGATGTAAAAAATCGTTCTTACTCTCGATCAAGCTATTGGGATGACACTCGTTTGGTGACGATGGCAGTCGATGATTTTAAAAAAGATTACTTTGAAAGAATGATTCGTGATGCTGGCTCAAGGAATGAACTCTGGAGGTTACACTTTGTTCGAGAAGCAAAAAAAAATGTAAACTCAGTTTTATTTGAGCCTTGGTTGGAATTCAACCGTATCCTGGAGATATCTGATTATTTTTACAAAAACAAAATCCCCTTTGTATTGATTTTAAGTCCTGAGAATCCAATTGAATTTGCATTTTATAAAAATTCGCAATGGAGAAAAGACTGGATTTCAAATTTAAAATCGCATTTAGAACTCAGAGGTCAGACTTTAATCGATCATACTGAAGTTGTGAGTGATGTCCGTTATTTTTTTGACCCGCATCATTTAACATACGAAGGTGCTCTGTTTTATAGTTCTATTTTTTCTAATTCTTTAGAGTTAAAAATCCCAAAAATAAATACTCAAAATTAAATCCTTAGTCTGGAGTAGACAGATGATTCTAAAAAGTATCAAACCAATTTTTTTATTTTTTAATTCAAAACAATGGCTTACCGTTTCGTCTTTTGTTTTGATTTGGGGAGTCAGCACTCTAACATATTGGAAAAAATATGAATGGAACCCCAGTTCTATGGTGAACTTTGGTTATGAGTTTGCTTTGCAAAATCAGAAAGAAACGCCAGAGCAGGCCATCTTATTCAAAGGGGAAGCGGGAGACCTGGGGGCAGGTTATGATGGCCAAATTTTTTACTATTTTTCACGACCACTTTCAGAGTTTAATTTGAATTGGCCGAAGGGATTTGATGAATCCTACCGGGCACCTAGAATTGGTTATCCTCTGTTAATTGCTCTTTTTGGTTTTTTTGGTAAAACCATTGCAATTTTCGGAATGTATTTTTGGAATATTTGTCTTACTCTTGTTTCTTATTTTTATTTGCGCAAACTTCTAAATGAAGAAACAAAACCGTATGCAATTTTGTATTTGCTTAGCCCATATGCATTGGGTAGTTATTATGTTTTAGTAAGTGATTCTGTTATGGTTTCCATATTAATCATTGCATATTATTATTACGTTAAAGAAAACTATATCCCTTTTATACTTCTATCTAGTTTAGCAATTCTGACGAAAGAACCTGCTTTGTTTTTGTTATTCCCTTTGGGCCTTGCCGCAGTTTTTCGTTGGGACTGGAAACGAATCATTGCTGTTGGTTTGGTCCTTGTAATCCCAGTTTGTTGGCATTTGTATCTGGCTTATCGATTCCCAAATTGGAGACCTGGCCGTCTAACGGATTTTATTTTACCTTTAGAAGGACTAATTTCATATATGGAATCCATTTGGCGATTCCTTGCGAGTGGAACCAATTGGAAAGATTTGGCTCGGTTGTTATCTAGGTTCCCTTTGGTTGTTTTATTTTTTCTAGGTTTATTTTTGCCCTTTACGGGACAAATTCGGAAAGGTTGGGAATTCCGGATTTCTTTTTTACTGATTATGTTTATGGTGGGGACCGCAGGATATTATCATTTTTGGTCAGTTTATGAAAACGTATCGAGGATGTTTACCCTTTCCATTCCCGTTTTGTTATTTTTAATGAATTCGGACAAGACGGTTCGTAACCAAGAATACATTCTACTAACTTTGTTCGTTCTAGTTTTGTTTCTTGTCAAAGTACTCCTAATTTCTAAGCAGTTAGGTTATCAGGTGGGATTCTAAAAGTTAGAATCCCTTTGGATTTGAAAACTTTGTTTGGCTTCTGCGTTTAATGATTGGATTTCTTCTTTTTTGAATATCATTTCAAATCCGTCTGACATTGCGAAATGAATATAAGGTGTACTCGATTCTTTGATTAAGGTTTGTAGTTGTTCCAAAGATTGTACTTGGACTCCATTGACTGATTTGAGAATCATTTGGTGCGCAGTGTGGTAGGCCTTATTCCCTGAAAGTGGTAAAACTTGAGATAAAAATATCACTTTTCCTTCGTTGGAATTTCTTTTTATTCTGTAAAAATCATTCAAATATAAAAGTTCTTTACTGACACGATTTCTCCATTGGTTCCCATGTTCTGTCAGGTATTGTTCTGACAACTCTTGGAAAATGATCCCAGCTAACATTAAATATTTGGGAGTTTGAAATCTAGAATTCCCATGCGGGATTCGAATTGCAGACTCAGGGATAGGTTTTAAATCTAATTCAAGAGAAACTGGCTTTTTATTTCGAAATACTTTGACTTTTATTTTTTTTCCGAAAGATGAGTCTGTATCATTCGTATTATGGAACAAATAAGAAACATTCAGTTTCCCAAATTTTGGATGATCAAAATAACCCTTTGGATCAATTTTGAAATTAGAAACTTCTAATAAAACATCCTCTAATTGCAAAACTCCATCTGCAGAAGAACCTGGATAAATTTCTGCAACAAGAACTCCTAAATCATCTTTTCTTAACCCATAATGATTTCTTGTTGCACTATCAATCAACGGTTTAAATCGAAATCCTTTGAAGGGAAAGTTTTTTCCATCAATAAAATGTCGTATCGAAAACGTAGGGATTACTCTTCCTGTATTGTTTTCTTTAAATTGGTATAAGATCCCTTGCGGGATTCTAGAACTTACATCAACAATCAGTTCTCCCACACCATCCAATTTTTCTTCTGACTGGATTTCAATAAAGGGAAGTTCAACATAACCACTTGAATAGGCTTCCATATCCAAACGAATCATCCTGATTTTTTTTTCTTCGAGATTCCTTTGGTCCTTGCTCTCCATTACAAGTCCTGTTCCAGGCAAAAAAACCTCATTAGAGAAAGTCACGGCTTTTAGGTCCTTTGCGGCATTTGGATCGTTAAACTTTAGAATCGCCAGTCCTAAGTCCGGATCTAGTCTTTCTAACTCAGCAGTAAAAACTTTTAGTGAATCTGGTTTTTTGATTTCGATGCTTGTATAAAAATAAACTGCCTGAGCTGGAATTAAAATTTTATTTTCACCAATATAAATTCCTGTGGACTGTCGGACCTCGGGATTTTTATTCCTCCACGGTTGGATAAAATGTGGGTATTGGACTGTTACCTTAACCTGGAGGATGGATGCATCTGTCATACCAACTGGGAATGATTTTGAAAGGACCGCCCCGGAAACTAAGAAAATGGAAAGAGTAAAAACGAATCGAAAAATTTGGTTCAGAAATTTCATTATTTTAATTCCCTGTTAGGTGATATGTTTTTTTTATTTCTAGGTCTGCTTTTTCTGATTCTTCACGATCCAAAATCATTGGCAGTTGAATTCCGTAAAATTGAATCCTAATGGTTTTATCTGTTGAACTTTGAAATAATTCTTTTAGATGGTTTAAATTTTTTACCTTCGTTCCATTGACAAATTCCACAACCATATTCAAATAAAAATCAGAATTGGAATTGATTGGATGAGGTAACTTCCGGTATAAAACAACATCTTCCGATTGTCCGTCAGACAAAGTAGGTGAGTCATAAAATCGGTAAACAAGAAGACTTCCTCCTTGTGTTTGCCCATTTTTACTCCAAGCTTCAAGTAAATCTCGATTCACCGTCTGAAATATATGGCCACCAAACATTAGATAGTCATAATTGACTCCGTATCTTGCTCTTTGGTTTTCCATTTGAACCATTTTTTTTGCAGGGAATTTTACATTCATTTTTTTCTTGTCTCTGATGAGATCAAATTGAATCTCATCCCCAGCAAATTTGTTATCTACAACTTCCAAAAAATCAATGGAGTTTGTTTCTAATAGGTTCCCATTTCGTCCGATTTTACGTCCATCAATAGCAGTTAAATAATCCCCTGGTTTTAAATATCCGTCAGCAGAACCTGCCTTTATAACTTTTGTGATAAAAACTCCTTCTTCTCCTTTGGGAATTCCATAGTATTTCCTATGCGATTCCGAATAAGATGGTTGTGTTTGGATTCCTAACTCAACATATCCATGGTAAATACCGTCTTCAATATCCTTCAAAAAATGTTGGATCACCGCTGTTGGAATGATATAACCAATGTTTTCTCCTTTTGTGGAAGCTTGGAAAGCAACACCAACCACCTTTCCTTCTTGGAGTGCAGGTCCTCCTGAGTTTCCCGGATTGATTGCTGCATCAACTTGTACAACCAAATGGCTGTCAATTTGCGAATGTGCATATGTTGACTGTTCAATACGCGATACAATTCCTCGGCTAACAGAAATTTTGCTCCCACCAATTGGGTAACCAATGATATCAACTGGACTTGCGAGTTCTGGCAAACTACCTAATTCTAAATAATTACTATCATCATAGAATTTTGGATCAGAAACTTCCAGCAGAGCCAAATCGCAGTCGTGGGCGACAAACAAAACTTTTAATTCATACCATTCTGTTTGGTTGTTTCGTTGGGTTTCCATAAATTTGGCATTAGAAACAACATGGGCGTTGGTAAGGATGCGGTTCTTTGAGATTAAAAAACCTGATCCAGTAGAAGCAGAAATGCCTGATGACATCCAAGGGGAAAAAGGGTCTTTTGCTTGAGAAAAAACTCGGATTTGGACTACAGATTTCTTAATTTCGTCAATGGATTGTCTGGGTTCTTCAGCAGATAGAGGATTTAGGAATAAACTAATAAAAAATAAAATAGTACTCGCAAAGAGGAACGGGGAGAGGAGAATTTTTTTCTGTTTTTGCATGAGTTTGTTTGAATCCACCATATTCGGAGCCACCGCCTTTTTTTCGCTGATTGCAGGCATTGTTTCATTTAGAAAGAATCCGCGGACAAGAATGAAAACAAGTTTTTCAATTCTTGCGGCTTTTTTCTTTATCGGAGATTTGACAATTCTTTGTGATACTTTGTTCTTAGAAAATAAAATCTTAAACCAACCCCATATCATCTCCACATATTTGGTTTTCGAATCATTTATTCTTTTGTTTTTTGGATTACAGTTCCCCACATTCTTCCGTAACTTTTCTCGTTTGGTTGTCATTTGTTCTTTTATCTTGGGAATGGGGATTATGCTTTTATTTGTGGACTTGGGTCTGCTCAATGAAGTATATCCGAACGCAAGTCTTATCCTTTTAAAATATTATTATAACACTTATTATGTGTTAGCTTTTTTTGCCTTTTCTTATTTGATCATTGCCAAATTAAGATTTAATTTCCCAGCAATTCAGAAGTTTATGGAATACATTTATTTTGCTACATTCTTTACTTGTGCCTTTTTTTTGTTTCTTTGTTTTTTTCCTAATTGGATACCACTAACAACCAAATATTTTTTGCATTCATTTTTATTTATGAATCTATTGTTTCTATTTTGTTTTACAGTTTTTTTATTCCATTATTCGTTTACTGAAGATTATCTAACACATCCGTTTTCTTTTATTTTTGAAAGGTCAGCAAAAATCTTTGAAGAGCAAATCCCAGCCACAAGATCCAACTCCCGACTCATTAAAGAAAAACTTTGGAGTTTATATGACAAAAGAAATTGGCGTCATATTATGGATAGTTTTTGGTTTCAGATTCTTGTGGATGAAACATTAGACAATGCCTTGGAACATGGTGGCAAAAGGGAAGATGATATCATTACTGTACATGTATTCGAATCACGTAAGTTTATTGATGTATATGTGATCGATAGTGGAAAAGGATTTAACCCGCGCCAAATTCCAAGTCCCATCGAGTCAGATAGAAAATTGGTTACAGGGGGGAGGGGAATTCACATTCTGAAAAAACTTTTTGTTGTTCGTTGGAATTTTCTAGGGAATGAAGTGAGTATCCGAGTGGATAAAACAAAGAATTCTGATTGGAAATCCGCAACCTAATCAAAACTCTTTGTTTTATAGTAGATACTAGTTATAGTTTGTGGAATCAGTGTCCTTCAAATTCACAAATAGAAAATACATCAATTCCGTATGTATCTTTAATTCGTTTTGCCCCGCCTAGGTCTGGTAAGTTGATAATGGTGGAACATTCATGAACAATCCCTTTTAGGTTTTGGATAAGTTTGATAGAAGCTTCTAAAGTTCCACCAGTGGCGATCAAATCGTCCATGATTAAAACACGTTCCCCAGCGCTAATGGCATCTGTATGAATTTCCACATGATCCACTCCATATTCCAATGCATAGGATTCGGAAATGGTGGTACCAGGTAGTTTCCCTTTTTTTCGGATGGGTACAAATCCAACGCCAAGTTGGAAAGCCAAGGCCGCTCCCGGGATAAAACCCCTTGCATCAATGGCAGCAATTTTATTCAATTTAGCATTTTGGTATCGTTCTACAAACATCCCAATGGTGAGTTGGAAACCTTCTGGATCGATGAGAAGGGAAGTAATATCGCGAAATAGAATTCCCGGTTTTGGATAATCGGGTATGGTACGAATCTTTGATTTGACAATGGACATAATAGGATGAAACCAAAGAAGACTAGGGCTTTGCAATAAAAAAAGGCCGGCATTTTTGCCGACCTTTCTGAAGAGAATTCTTAAACTCTCTCTTTTAAAACATCTATCTCATTTGTTTAAGAGCTAAGATTCTTTCTTCTAATGCAGGGTGGGTTGCAAATAGGGAAAGAAATCCACCTTTGTTGGATGAGATTTTAAAGGAAGCAATTGCTTCTCCTCTCGGATCTTCTGGCATTTCTACCATTTGTCGTAATGATTCTAAAGCAGAAATCATAGATTCTCTTCCCGCAAGTTTGGCGCCACCAGCATCCGCTCGGAACTCACGTTGGCGTGAGAAATAAGCCACTGCCATAGAACCAAGAATGGAAAACGCAATGTCGAGGACGATGGTCACAACAATTCGTACTATATGCGCCATTTCTTCTTTTACAGCGTTTGCTGCCAAATAAGCAATGATGCGAGAAATGAACATTGCAAACGAGTTCACAACACCTTGGATGAGAGTGAGAGTCACCATATCACCGTTGGCAACGTGTGTTAGTTCGTGGGCAAGCACTCCATCTAATTCTTGGGCATTCATTCGATTGAGAAGACCTGTTGATACGGCAACAAGGGCGCTGGATTTACTTGGTCCTGTTGCAAATGCGTTCACTTCAGGAGATTCATAAATACCAACTTCTGGCATAGGAAGGTGAGCTCGTTGTGCAAGCGATTGCACTCGACGATAAACATCCATTTCTGGTGCAGATGCTTTTTTAGGATCGATGACTTTGACTCCCATCGTCCACTTCGCCATCATTTTAGAAAGTAAAAGCGAAATAAAAGATCCCGCCATACCCCACATCAAACAGAATACAATGAGTTGCGTAAGATCTAAACCATAAGCACGGATACTAAATCCCATTGAACCAAGTAGGGTGGTTACAATAGAGATTGTAGTCATAATCAAAATATTGGTTAACAGGAAAAAACCGATTCGTTTGATCCAAGTCATAGGAAATTGTTCTCCTTAAGGTTCTCATGGAACCTATTCATTAGACTAAAACTGTACTTGTCTCGGCTTGAGATTACAAGCAAATTAATGGTTTCATTTTGCCTGTTTTTCCTTGGGGCCAAGATACTGGACGAGTAAAAAAAGTGCCGCAAGGGATAAATACGCTATCGGAAAATCCCAACTCGCAAGTTCCGTGAAGCGATTTAAAATGGCATTCCCTTGTAGTTCGTAAGAATGTATCCATCCAATTGTAGAAAGGATTGCTGCAACACCTGCCCAAAGAGCGGCTTTTTTCCATTCTTTCTCTAAGATAAAAACCACCATAGCGGACCAAACCATCGAAGTGATGAGAAATCCTTGGGAAAGCGAAAGCACTCCACTTAAAGCATAGGGGAGAAAAGTCAAATGAGGAGGGATGTCTGATAAGGTAAAATGAATGGTCTGCTTGACTCCTAATTCCTGTAAGGTGGTTTGAAGTTTCCCATCCAAAAAGATAAAAACATTTTGGATGATAAGAACCGCCCAACCTGCAAAGGCAGGCAAAAGCCCAACCACAACCGCAGGGGAATGGTGACGGGGGATGGCTTGGAACGCTTGGCTTGTGATGACAATTCCAATCCAAAGTACGATTGCCATCCCGGCTTCTACAGGAATGAGAGCTTGGATGAGTCCCATCAGTCCAAATAAACTCACCACTGTCATAAAAATTCCAGAGAGTACTGAATAACTATGTTTTGCACCGAGAGCTTTCCATCCCGGATGACCAATGTAAATAGTTGTTGGAAAGGGAGAACCAAAAGCAGTACCCGCAAGGGTTCCAAGTCCATTGACAAGTAAGGAAGTTTTTGTATCAAAACTATCTCCAGATGCTTCTGCTGATTCAATGTTTTGTAACGAACCAATGACATTGAAAATTCCCATAGGAAGGATCACGGAAAAATAGGCTTTGATATTGGCGTAGGTTAAAGTTTCGATTAGGGGGCTAATAGAAAGTTGGGGAAAATAAAAACCAATGGTTTGTAATCCATTGTCGATGGCCCCAGGTTGGTAAATGGGGTCACCCCAAAAACTCGAAAGATAGGATAACAAAATTCCAAGGACAACGGATGTTAATCCACCTGGGATTCCAAATGGAAATCGAACCTTCCCGAAGTATTGTAATAAAATGACACCTAGCGGAATAAAGGCGATGATGGGTCTTTCAAATGTACGAAGTAAAAAATCCATTGAGATAAAGGTAATGGCAATCCCAGCCAAAGCTGATAGTAAAGCGGCTCTTGGAGTGTACAATCGGATTTTTGCAGCCACAAAAGATCCTATGACTTCAATACAACCTGAAATAAAAGAAACAAGAAGGCCTGCTTTCCAAGCCGCAACGTAATTTCCCGTAGCTTGGTAGGTAGGGAACATCACAAAAAATACAAATGCAAAAAGAGAAACTGTATTAATTCCGTAAGGAATCGCTGTAACGTCTGTACGGTTAGTTTTTTGCCCTAATTTCCATGCCTGCCAAGCATAAAAGACATTTCCAACTAACAAAGAAACGGCTGCACCTGGCAAAACTACTGCAGTGATAAAACCAAGTGGGAAACCACAAACTCCCAAACAAAGAGCAGAAAGAACTAAAAGTTGGATGAGGTTGTCTACCATGAGACCAAAAAAGCCGTCGAGATCACCACGGGTGATGGTAAAAAAATTCATTCGTTCCGTTTCCCTCCAAAATCAACTCGGATCACATTCCCATCCCCACTCACTTCTGGTTTGGTTACCTTTGGTTTTGATACATTTTCTTCAGGAGTTGCTGCAGCTTCCACTTGTAAAAATCGAAGTTGTGTTGCGGAATTTTGGAACTTATCGTAAATACGAAACACAGCATCCCAAGGTATCATTGTAGGTTCCCAAGCAGATCCAAATTGTAGTTCAGCAAATAAATAATCGGGTTTGCTATCTAATACTTTTACGGCTTTATCACCAAACACAAGTACAATGCCTGATTCTTTTTCTGCGTTGAGCAATCCACGTTTCCCAATTTCTAGTTTGGGGTGAGGCATTACATGGATGTAAAATACTCCAAATCTTTCCCAATAGAGATTAAACAAATCTCTCTTAAACTCACGTAATGTTGTGATTTCTTCCTGCGTGAGGTTTTGACTCATAAATTCCTTTTACCGTGCGATGTTTCCCATTCGATGTATTCATCATGGATTTTGTATTCTGGAATGATTTCTTTGAAAGCACCGAAAAGTTCCCTATTTTTGTTGGCTTTGGCGAGAGAAAACAATCGATTCAACTTGTTTTGGAAGAGGAGAAGATTATAATTTTCTAAAGGAGCCGCAATTCGAATTTTTGGATGGTGTGTTTTTTTGATTCCTTCTTGGTTGAGGAGGAGTTCTTCATACAACTTTTCTCCTGGCCGTAACCCAGAAAATTCAATTGCGATGTCTTTGTGTGGAGTGTATCCTGATAAACGGATCATCTCTTCTGCAAGAGAAAGAATTTTGACTGGTTCTCCCATATCTAATATAAATATTTCTCCATGTTCTCCCATACTGCCAGCTTGTAACACAAGTTGTGTGGCTTCTGGAATTGTCATGAAGTAACGAATGACATCAGGATGTGTGACGGTGACAGGCCCACCTCGTTTGATCTGTTCTCGGAAACGGGGGATGACACTACCATTGGAGCCGAGTACGTTCCCAAATCGAACGGTAATGAATTTTGTTCTTGAATTTTGTGAAATGTGTTGGAGATAAATTTCTGCCGCCCGTTTTGACGCTCCCATCACATTGACCGGGTTGACTGCTTTATCAGTGGAAATTAAGACAAATCGTTCAACACCGATTAGGCGGCAAACATCTGCAACGTTTTTTGTCCCCAGCACGTTGTTTAACACAGCCTCAGAAGGATTGATTTCCATCATAGGAACGTGTTTGTAGGCGGCGGAGTGAAATACAACCGAAGGTCTATGTTCTTCAAAAATGGCAGATATACGAGAAAGATTTTTTACATCTGCAATGACAGGTCGAATGTCTATATTGAGATCTGAAAAACTTTTTCTGAGTTCATAATCAATTTCGTATAACGGAGTTTCTGCGGCATCTAAAATAACAAGAACACTTGGTTTAAAAAGTGCCACTTGACGACAAATTTCAGATCCGATGGAACCTCCAGCTCCCGTCACAAGGATTACTTTTTTTTCTAAATAAGAACGGATGGATTCAATTTCTAAATCTACCGTAGGCCTCCCTAAAAGGTCTTCTACTTGTACTTCACGAAGTTGGGTGATATTGGGTTTGCCTGAAAGATACTCTCCGAACGTGGGAAGGATTTTGAAATCCACACCGGCACTTTCGCATTCTTTCATTAGTTTGCTCACAACACGACCGTCCGGTTGCGGGACCGTCATAATCACTTTTTTTACGCCGTAACGAACTAAAATTTTGCCAATCTCATCGGTGGCACCAAGGATCGGAACTCCTTGGATGTAACCACCTTTTTTGGAAAGGTTGTCGTCTAAAAATCCAATAGGTTGGTAATCCAAATCAACATTCCGTCTAATCTCTGTTAAGAATGAACTTCCGAGTTTCCCTGCCCCAACAAGTAAAATGGGTGTCCCTCGTTTGGATTTGTCAGAATTAAAAATTTGTTCCCTTAGCATCCTCCAACTCAAACTTCTCAAACACAAAAATCCGAGAAGGATGAGTGTATCGAGAATTGGTACCATTCGAGACAATTGGTGGAACCGATTGTAGAAGAGAAGGGCAAGAGTAGAAACGAGAGATGAAAGGACAGTCGCTTTGATGATGGATAGAAGGTCGTGTAACGAGGCGTAAGACCATAATGATCGGTAAATCCCCGAAAATAGAAAAACGACGCTCCGCGAGACAACAACGATGGTGGCACAAACCCAAAAATCGGGGTAACTATCTAAAAATCGTATGTTTTCAAAACGCACAAGGTGTGCGAGAAAATACGACAAAAACATAAAGAGTATGTCTACAGGAAAAACCCAGTATCGTCTCGGGATCGATTTCATATCTGATAAATAAGGGTATTTGGAACAAAATTCCTTGTAAATACAGAATCTTTTCCGAAGAATAGAAAAGAGGAAAAACCTGTTTGAAATCACTTCTTTTCCGCCTAGCGGGAACATTTTCTGCGGAAATTGGCTCTGAACTTTATTTAAAATTGAAGGAGGAATCTCTTTCCCCCTCTCTTTTTTGCCTTGATTTTTCGGAAGTAGACGAAGTCACAGAAGTAGGTTGGGAATTTTTAAGAAAGATTGTAAGTCGGTGTAAAGAAACAGGGTCCAAAGTGGCGGGGTTTGGCGTATCGATTGCCGTTTCAGAGGAAAACTCGACATTGCTCTCTCTCCATCCCACAGAATCCGACTGCATTCATTTTTTAGAATCCCAGATCATCAGTGAAACTCCAGCAAATGAACTCACTCCCCAAACGGAAGAGAAAACCGTCCATTGTCCGGAATGCCAATCTCTCCTTCGTTGGAAACTAGCAGGGGATTACCTTTGTCCCAATTGCCAAACCAAATTTTTCGTAAATAAAAAAGGGTGGGTATCCACTTACGAACGTTTGGTGTGATTTAAGTGTTTTGTGGGGACAGCTTCCCAAGGTTTTTCAGGCCAAGGGTGTTTTGGGTATCTACCCTTTAATTCTTTTTTGACTTCATGATATCCATGATTCCAGAAACTTTCTAAATCTTTTGTAATTTGTACAGGTCGGCGTGCGGGAGAAAGTAGATGGACCAAAATATTTACTTTCCCATTGGCAAGTTTCGGTAATGATTTTAGGCCGAATAACTCTTGTAATTTGACATGAAGTTCGGGTTCGATTCCATCATAATTCAAATGGATGCGAGAACCGGAAGGTACTTGGATGGATACTGGTGCTTCAGAATCAACCAAATTCAATTTATCATAACCAACATAGGCTTTAAATGCCTCCAAAAAAGGGAGTTTGTCTAAGGACAATTTCCCAGAATCAAAATTGATAAAAGGGAACAACCACTCTTTTGCCGTTTGTTTTAGATGCGTTGGATCCACATTGTGATCTAAAACTCCAAAACTTACTAAAAACCTGATGCGATGATAAAAATGTTTTAACTCAGATTCTTTTAACCAATCATCTTCCCAATTGGACTTTGCGATGTATTCTTCAAGAGCCAAACGAAGTATGGTCTGGTTTGATTCTTTGGACTCTTTCGAATCTAAAACTAATTCGCCTAGTCTTCTTTCTTCTTTAACCAAAAGAAAAGATTCGCCTCTTTGGTTGGTTCGTTTTTCGGAAACAATTTTTGTTTCAATTTGATCTAAAAAGAGATCTTCAATTAGGTTTAAGTCCAAAGGCAAATAGTTTGTAATGTATAGGTCTTGGCCGAATGAAAATGTGTCTAAAACTAAAATATATTCAGGAATTTGAATGGATGAAGTTTTTAAAATTCCTAATTTCCCATTTGAAAGTTTAAAATCTTTCCCACCTAGGGCCTTGGCTTTGGCAATTCGATCCGGGAATCCAGATGCCAAATAAAAGAGTCTATTTTTCTTCGAGAGAACATTGGAAAAATCGGATTTTTCCCTGTAAATACGCAAAATTTGATCATAAATAATGCGCAAATCAAAAGGAAATTGAGAGGGATGATTCTCCACTGGAAACGTTTTTGCATCGATCCCTGTGTTTTCTTTTCCAACTAACGAAATAATATCGGCAATGATATTTTCTTTCTCTTTTGGAAGGATTGCCAAAATTTTCCCCAACCGAATGGGAAGTGGGTATCGCAGACATTCTTTTCCTAAATTTGTTAAATTTGTTTTTGAATCCAAACAACCAAGGAGCTTCAATCGATTTGTACTTTGGGCCACCGATCCTTTGTTTGGTGAATCTAAAAAAGGCAATTGATGGATTTCTTCTCCCCAAGACTTTACTTCTAAAACCAAACGATCAATATCTCCCTCCAGGATTTCAGGTTTAGTTCGACCTAAAAAAGAATTTTCCTCATCTTTAGACCAAAGTCGGTACACCAATCCTTTCCCTTCTCTTGCTGCCCGCCCAGCACGTTGTTTGGCGCTGCTCAAACTGATTCGATCTTTGACTAAGTGAGATATTCCTGATTCCGAATCAAAGATAACATGTTTGTGGTATCCTGTATCAAAAACTATCCGAACACCAGGGATGGTGACAGAAGACTCCGCGATATTTGTGGAAAGAATGATTTTCTTTTTTCCGGACGGGGAAGGTAAAAAGATTTTTTCTTGTTCGGATAAATCCATGTCTCCAAATAACCCGTAAACCACTGCGCTGGATTTGATTCCTGCAAGGGATTCTAATTGGTTTCTTAAGTTTTGAATTTCTTTTTTCCCAGACAAAAAAACGAGGATATCACCTTCTGTTTGTTCTACGGCTTTTGGGATTAAATCCAATAATCTTTCATTTGTTTTTTTTTGAGAATCACCCATGTGGAAAATTTCTAAAGGATGAGGGTTGGCACTGACATGGATCGGTTTGGATTTGATCCCAATCGATTCAAAATTTTGACCTTCGAGAGTTGCAGACATAACCAGTATTTTTAAATCGCTCCGAAAGACTTCTTGGGTTCTGCGAGCCAACGCAAAACATAAATCAGAATCCATTCTTCTTTCGTGAAATTCGTCAAAAACAATCAGTCCATATTCTTTGAGTTCAGGATCATTCAGTAAAATTTTGGTTAAGATCCCATCGGTTACAAATTCAATCTTTGTATTTTTTCCGATTTTTGTATCAAACCGAACGCGATACCCAATGGTATCTCCCAATGATTCATTTAGAGTTTGGCTAATCCTTTTGGCGGCATTCTTTGCAGCGATCCGTCTTGGTTCTAAGATACAAATTTTTTTCTCCAAGGAAAGACCGGCTTTTAGAAGTTCCGTCGGGAGAGCAGTTGTTTTTCCTGTTCCAGGCGGGGCGTCCAGAATGGTAACAGGATTTTTTTGAATCGAATCAACAATGGATTGTAAGGCGGTTAATACAGGAAATGGATCCAAAGGAGGTGACACTTTTATTCTTATAGAAGAGATCCCTAAAGAAAAAATCAAACAATTTGTATTTTATTTTAAGAAATCGCAAGAATCGGGTTTTCAACCATTGGCGAATCCTTTAAGATTTCCTTGTGGATTCTAATCACAAACACTATGAAATCATAAAAAACTCCATCGAATATGTTTTGGAGCATTTTGAAGAACAACCCAACTTGGATATTTTGGCTGAAAGGGTTTCGTTAAGTCCTTTCCATTTTCAAAAGGTTTTCCGGGTTTGGGCTGGTGTATCACCAAAAGAATTTTTGCAATTTGTTACGGTGTCTCACGCCAAACAACTGTTAAAGGAATCAAATATTTTAGATACAACTTATTCTCTGGGGCTATCCAGTACAGGACGTTTGCATGATTTATTTGTAAAATTAGAAGCCATGACTCCTGGTGAATTCAAAAGAGGAGGTGAGGGAATGGTTTTGCAATACGAAGTATTTCCTTCCGCTTTCGGAGAGATCCTTTTGGTGTCTTCCGAACGAGGGATACAGTCTCTTCAATTCATCGATTCTTTGGACCAAGGGATCCAGGATAGCAGAAGGGAATTTCCAAACGCAATTTGGAAAGAAGGCGGATCGAAAGATCACCAAAAACTAAAAGACTACTTTCAAAAATTTGTAATTCCAGAATCGCCAGTTCCACTCTATTTATACGGAACAGAATTCCAATTTAAAGTGTGGAAATCTTTATTAAAAATACCTTTGGGAAGCCTTTGTACTTATGGAGACATTGCCGAATCCATAGGGCAACCCGCTGCCCAAAGGGCAGTGGGAACGACGATTGGGAAAAATCCCATTGCTTATCTAATCCCTTGCCACCGTGTGATCCAAACATCAGGTTTATTTGGTGGGTATCGGTGGAATCCGAGTCGAAAGCGAATGATCATTGCTTGGGAACAATCTAAGAAATTGTCGCCAAACAATGATTGATAAAATTCGAAAAATGTTATCGAAGATTTGATTTAGATATGTCTTGTGTGAGAGACAAGAAAGAATCCCACTAACAAAAAACTTTGTGCAATTAAATAGGTGACCCAAGGCACTTGGAATTCCCATTTTGGGTGTCTTGTTCCATTGATTGTTGTTTCTCCCATCACCGCATCAGACAAAAGGAAAAACCCAGCGCCAATTGCTAAATACATCCATACGCCACCAAATGTTAGATAGGCGTTAAAACATAAGGAAACAAAAAAACACAAGACAAGCCCGTAAACAAAGGCAGAGGCCATTACCCATTTGGAACGATTGGGATTGTACACTCGGAAATAAAAAATTAGGGCTGGTAAAATCAATAAAACAATGGTGACAACATAAGGCAAAACGCCAGTATAAAGTTCATTCCAAGTGGTTAATTTCCAGAAAGATAATAAAAAGAAAACTTGGGCAATGGCAAAACTAAAAATTCCGCAAAGGACCGGGTCTTCCATTTGTTTTTTGGCAATAGGGAACTGTAGGTTAAACCAATCTCCTAAAAAAGAAAACCCAATGGCATACAACGGATAAGAAAATCGTGCATGCCCTAATTGAAATAATAACCAAGCAAACAGCAGGATTTGAAAGGAAAATCCAAGATATATGCCACGAGAATGTTCTAGACGTTTGAGTGGATTTGGTTCCCCTTGCAATGTAAACCAATGGATAAAAAAGGCCGAAATGATGGCAACAGGAATGGTTGTGAGAATTAAGTAATATACCATGGTTGATTTTAACATGATTCAAAAAAAAATGCAATCAAGTTGGGCGTATTTATTATTCTCTTTTAGTTTTTTACTTCTTCTGTTTTTTTTGGATTCAAATTGTAAATTGGGTCCTTTTATAGAAACAAAGAGAAGAGGGCAGCAGTTCTCTCCTACCAATTTGGAAGACAAAGAAAGTTATTTGGTTTTGCGATTGGTTCGAGGCAAAGACCAATCCATTGGAAATGTGGAAGAAATTCCAGTCAGCCTAACATTTGAAAGTAACCAAGTTACCACAAAACAACGGTTAAGAATTTATCCACTCCCACTAGCAAAATCGAAACAACCCTTTTTTCTATTTTTTCCTTCTCAATCAGAGTATCAGGAAGACATGTTACTTGTTGGGTGTTTGTATTTTTTCCCAATTCCGAATTTCTTTCATGGGAGTTTGCATTTGGAGATCCAACAAACAAAATCACCCACAATGCAAGAGTTTGTATTTCAAAAAACCGTTCCGTATGATTGGCAAGGAAACCGCACCAAATACTGGGAATACGACTTAGATCATAGCGAAATTACGGACAAAACAATCCCTTCTCTCTCGTCTTACAAGCATTTGGAGTGCGAAAATGACATTCGTCATCGTAAGGAAATCCCTAAAAATGGTATCGTAAGCCCACCTGAAGATGACTGACCGACAAACCGAATGATACGATCGCTTTCTCTTTGGGCCTAGATTCATAATTTTTTTTCAACCAAACCAGAACTAACGTTCTAAAAACGCTCACAAAACATTTTTAACGTAATTTCTGCAAGCTGAGGAAAATAGTACAATTGCTAAATCCTTAGGGAAAAACTAGGGTGGTTGAAAATTGAAATCCTTCCGAGTCACTATGAATTTAAAAAAGAACATTCTAATTCCCTTATTATCTTTAACTACATTAGTCGCTTGTCCTGGTGGCGGGGGTGGTGGAGGCGGAGCTGCCTTTGCCTTGTTAGGTCTTGGCGGCGGCGGAACTGATGTTCCTGCACCCAAGTTAGAAATTACATATTCAGGTGTAGTTCGTGAAAGTGGTGCAACGATTAGCTTAGGATCAGAGCCAATCAACACAACAAATGGGAAATTAGCCTCCCTAACTATACAAAACAAAGGGAATGCATCTTTGAGTTTACCTGGTTCACCAATCGTTACGTTAGGTGGAGCAGATAGTGCTCATTTCCAATTGACCCAACCAAACCAAACTACTTTGGCTCCAAATGCTTCTGTTACTTTTACTTTACGATTCAAACCAACTTCAATAGGTTTAAAGACGGCGATTGTTAGTTTATCCACTTCAGATCCGGCTCTCGCTGCTTTCCAATTGACGTTTACTGGGACTGGTGGGCCTGCTGCAGCACAATTGGCAGTATCCCAAGGAGCAACTGAGATTGTAAGCAATGGAAGTTTTAATATGGGAAGTGTAGAAGAAAAATCTTCCGGATCGGCGGTACAGTTTACTGTTCGTAACTCAGGAAGTCTTTCATCAACACTTGGGAACCCTGTGGTGGAAAGTTCCAATGGACAATTTACAGTTTCTACAGTTACAGCGGCAAATGGATCTTCCCTAGCGCAGGACGGTACGTTTACATTTAACGTAACTTTTTCTCCAACCACTTCTGGTGCAAAATCAGCAACAATCACTGTCGCTGGGACACCAACGAATTTTATCTTTACGCTCAATGGAACTGCTACTGTAAAACCAGAGCCTAACATTGCGATTTCACATAACTCTAGTAGTTTTACTTCTGGTGGAACCATCCCTACCTTCGGAGCCTTTTGGCCTGGGATAAATTCCGGCTCAAAAACAGTGACTATTACCAATAATGGAACTGCTAATCTTACTGGCCTTGCAGTGAATGAATTTAGTGGAGATACCGATCAATTTACTACGAGTGCTGCTGGGTCAGCGACTTTAACACCGGGTCAAAGTACAACTTTTACGGTTAGTTTTCTTCCTTCTACGACCGGTGCAAAAACGGCAGTGGTGCGAGTGACAAGTACAAATGGAAACAATGGAACTGCTTCTTCTGCTGACATCACTGTAGAAGGGACTGGAAAATCCAGTGCTGCCGTTTTAGTATCCTGGACTGCCGCAAAAGAAAAAGCTCCCAATGATACAGATGGGGGATATAAGGTTTGTTATAGCAAAACCACTGGTTTTGATCCAGCGGGTGTGAACGGAACTACCATTTTCTGCGATACTGTAGCAAATACAGGTGGGAATACACCTACTTCAAAAGCCATATCTGTCAACACATACGGAACTTGGTACATCAAGGTCTATGCTTTCGGAAAATACAATACCGCTGGCGGGGCACCTTCGACTCAAATTTCGATTAACGTGCCGCAAACCTAATCTAAGGAAAATTAAAAGATATGAAAATTATGATCAGTCGCAATTCAAAACTCAAAATTTTAAGTCTACTAGCACTTGTTGGATCAACCGTTCTCGTTTCGGATCCAATCCAAAGGAATATTTTATCTGAACCGTTTCGATTCCAAAGTGCTTTATCCAATGTGGCTACAAAATCAGGGATCTCGAATCGACCTGACTTTGCACCAGATGAAATTGTCATCAAATTCAAACCACACATTGCAAACGATGAACTTTTTTCTCGTTCTAGATCTCTTGGTTTTAATGTGGAAAATGTAAGTAAAAGAGCACATTTTACGACCGTAAAGATTGCGAATACCGAAACAATTGAAGAGGCAGTGTCTCGTGCTAAAAGAGATCCTGCTGTAGAATACGCAGAACCAAAGTATTATTATTATGCGCAAGCAACTGCTCCAAATGATACAGATTTCGGTAAACTTTGGGGTCTGAAAAATAATGCACAGACGATTTCCTCACCATCTTATACAATCAATAACCCAGGGACCTCCGGGAATGATATGAATGTGTTAGGTGCTTGGGATGTAACGACTAGTTGCAGTTCCATCATAGTAGCTGTATTAGATACTGGAATCAATTATAACCACGAAGACTTGTCAGGAAATATGTGGGATGGGTCTGCGGGTTGCGTAGATAAAAATGGTACTGCCATTGGTGGTGGATGCCCAAATCATGGTTGGGACTTTGCTGGCAATGGTATTGTAGCTGATAATGACCCTATCGATGAAGAAGGTCATGGTAGTCACGTTGCAGGAACCATTGGAGCAGTTGGAAATAATAACAAAGGAATTTCTGGAGTTTGCCAAACAGCAAAACTGATGTCAGTCCGAGTCTTAGGTGTCGGTGGTGGAAGTAATGCCTCCGTTGCCGATGGGATTTATTTTGCAGTAAGAAACGGTGCCAAAGTCATTAACATGAGTTTAGGTGGAGCTTCTTATAGCCAATTGATCTATGATGCAGTTGAATACGCAAAATCCAATGATGTTCTTGTTGTGGTGGCAGCAGGTAATGAGAACACAGATTTGAAAACTGGGAACTCTTATCCTTGTAAAAACAATAACACCAACCAAATCTGTATCGCCGCATTGGATCAAAATTATGCGAGAGCAAACTTCTCAAATTATGACACAACAACGACTGCGGCAAATCGAACTGTAGATTTTGGCGCACCTGGAACCAACATCCATAGTATCTTTGGAAGTGAAACCACCTTTGATGAAGGAGCTTCTAATTACACTGGTTGGACCACAGAAGGTTCAGGTGGAGCAGTTACTTGGGCATATCAAAGTTGTACGGTTGGTACTGGAACTTTAAAAGGTCTGGCACTCCCGAATGATTGTTCCGTGATTGCATGGAACTTCACACCACCTTATCCAACACCAACTTCCGTTGCATTTGGTTTAGATCGAAAAGTTTATAAAACGTTTACGATCCCGGCTAACTCAACAAAAGTATCAGTCTTCCATACTATTGTTTCGGACGGAGAGGGATACACTAACTCTTGTTATGACTATACGGAAGCATATTCAAAAAATGCGACCGGGAGTCCGTTCACAGGCGGATCTCTTATGACCATGGCAGATTACAATCGCCAAGTCTATGCTACGAAGTTTTGCCGTCTGGGAAATGTTTCGTTTATTGGATCTGAAGAAGTTATTCTCAATAGTTGTATGAATAGTGCGAATACCAATTGTACTGTTGGATATCGTCACGTGTCCGATTTTTCCACTCAAAATGGTGGAGTTATGATTGGGGATTTTCACTTGAGTGCCTGGATTCGATCGAACAACAGTTACGGTCTTTATAATGGAACTTCGATGGCCACTCCGAATGTAGCAGGTGTTGCTGCTCTCATTCGAGCTTACAATCCTTTATTAACTCATGCAGAAGTAATACAGAAGTTGATTGATGGAGGGACTGCAACTGCTTCTCTCTCTGCCAATACAAAATACGGTAAATCTATCAATGCAAACGATTCCGTTAAACATCTCAATCAGGTGACAGGTGTTTCTGCAACACTTCAATAAAGTTCTTCTAATTGGTCTTTTTATCCCTTTTGTCAGTTGTGCAGAAGGGGTGAAAACCCAATTGCCTGAAAGGAAAAAACCAACGAGTCCCATGATCATCCAGCAAGACATAGGCAAAGGAGATTACATCGTCGGTACGGAAACAGAACTAACAACAGAAGAATGGAAACATTTACTTCAAGGTTTTGGTACTTACCAGTTGGAACTTCAAATCAAAAATAAACCTGCTTATCGAATTCAGTTCTCCGATGATCCCGGATTAGAAAAGTTGAAACTGGAACTAAAACAGAATCTACAGATTCGTTATGTAGAAACAAATGCCAAACTAGAGAAAAAAAACAAGGACTAAAATGAAAAGTAAATCTGTCTAAACTGGACAGTGCGTTTCTTCATTCTCCCGTTTTTCTTTCTTTTTTTGCTCTTTCAATGTACAAAAACCAATCCTTCCTATGAAGCCTGCGAACGAGCCGATTTAGATTATCTGGCTTGTTCCCTTCTTGTTTACCAATCTTATTCCTATTGTTCCGAAAGGTCTTCTGCCGTCACCGGAAGTACAGAAACAAAAGCTTCGGCAAAGTTTCAATGTGACGCCGAACGATTGGTAGGCTCTTATCTTTGTGAAGACTTAAAGAAAAAAGCCTGTGGTACAAAATAGGATCATTTGGCATTGGTATCATACTTTTTGTAAAGTATGTATTGAGACAAAACTGTAAAGGGTATACGAGTACACTCAAAAAAGGTATGGGAAGGTCAGATAGGTAACAAAAGAGACAACTCACATAGGTAACACCGACAATGAGTATCGGAGGACAATCCGATGCCTTGGAAGGAAACCAAAGTGATAGAAGAAAGAATTAAGTTTATAGCAGCTGTTAAAAGTGGCAAATGGTGTTTTGCTGATCTTTGCAGAGACTTCAACATCTCAAGAAAAACTGGATATAAATATCTAAAGAACTACGAGTCAGAAGGAATCGATGGACTCAAAGATAAATCCAGAAAACGGATCACCCAATCCAATGAAACTCCAGAAAAAATTGTTCGATTGATTATAGATTTACGAGAAGAACATCCATCTTGGGGACCTAAGAAACTTCGGCCCATATTAAAAGCACGATTCCACAGGCTAAAACACATTCCCAGTGAAACAACAATTGGTAATATTCTTAGGAAAAAAGGACTTATCAAACCAAAGAAGAAACGACCGAGAGTTCCACTATCTCTCTTTCCATTTTCTGATGTTGTTGCTCCTAATGATGTTTGGTGTGTCGACTTTAAAGGCCATTTTACTGTAGGAAACGGGCATCGTTGTGATCCTTTGACCATAACCGATGCGCATAGTCGTTATCTAATAGCCTGCGAAATCTTGAACAAAACGAATGTAGAGCAAACAAAAGCCGTATTTGAAAGGGTTTTTAAAGAGTATGGACTTCCGCAGGCAATCAAATCAGATAATGGATCACCTTTTGCAAGTAAGGCCATTGGCGGCTTAACTAGTCTTTCTATATGGTGGTTGAAATTTGGGATCCGACCGGAACGTATAGAACCAGGCAAACCATCACAAAATGGTCGCCACGAAAGAATGCACAGAACACTCAAAGAAGAAACTGCATTACCTCCAAGGTCTAGTTTGGATGCTCAACAGCTTGCCTTTGATAGATTCCGTGATGAGTTCAACAAGGTAAGACCGCATGAAGCTTTAGGTTTTCTTACACCTTCTAAAGTCTATAAATCTTCTAAAAGGACATTCCCAAAAAGAATTCTAGAAGTAGCTTATCCAACTCATATTGTTACAGATAAAGTTCACGAAAGTGGTTTTGCGCAGTACGGGCCCCATCGAGTGTTCTTTGGGAATCCTTTTATTGGAGAGGTAGTTGGCTTTGAAGAGATCTCTGACAGGCATTGTCGTCTTTACTTTTCGAATGCAATTCTTGGAATTTTGGATTTGTATACAAGTAAAGTGTTGAAATACCAGAGAATATTGTATAGAATTGACTAGCAAAAGTGTAACCCATGTGAGTGATCTAATGTGTTACCGATGTGCCTATCCATACAATCACCTATCGCCTGTTATGCGACATAATATACATTCTCGGAAGTCGATCAAACCGCACTCCAACTCCAACAATCGATTTTTCTACCGCTCGGGAGAAAACTAAATTAGATAGATAGGTTTAAGTTTTTCTGGATTGGGATTATAAGTGAATTCGGGACATTGGATTGTTTGGCATATTTTTTCCAGGAGGAAACGATATCTTGTGTCTGAGTTATAATGGATTTGATTTGTATATTTTTTAAGTCTGCTTTTTTACCCAACTCAATCAGATCTTCCAGTTGAAACTTTTCTCGTTTTCCATTAATGCTCATTTGATGACGGCTCGTCCATTGTCCATTGGGATTATAACTGTATGTCATATCATAAGCAGGCGATAAATTCCATTTCCCTGTTTTATCCATTAAAAATGCTATGTTTTTCGTATGATCATCTTGGTTACGGGATATGACATTGAAGACGGTTCTTCGAAATTGTTGTTCTAACGCACTTCGAGTGTTTTCTGAAATGATTTTACGAATCACATCAAAAGTTTGTTCGTAACTATAAGCACCTGCCATGTTAAAATCGTAATGAGCAATAGCGCAGAGTGATTGCATATGCAATTTTTCACCTCCATTGGTGCGATCAAAACGTTTTGTCATAAAATGGTGTCTGCCATTTTCTTCGAGAAGTTTTGAATCCATCATCTGTATTCCGCAATCTAAAGCCATTCGATAGTACGCATATTCGATTGCCCCAAACCCTTTAGGATCATTCAGCTCTTTGTCTTTATTATTTTGGATTCCATCTAGTTTTAGAATCCAATAAGAATAATCTTCTGTAGTTTTTACTTGCCCAGAACGAACATCGCCTGTTTTTTCGTTATAAGCAATAATACATTTTGCCCTTGCACCACCTGCGGATGTTCCAATCGTCATTAAACTTGTCAAAGATTCATTTAATTTCTTTTGATTCTCTAATTCTAACTTTGCAGTGAATTTTTTACGATTACTTAAGATCTCAGATGCTAACTCCACCATCTCTGCAATTTCAATGGGAATATTTTTTGTCTTTAATTTATATGTTGCTGGTTTAAATTCTAAAGCACCCATTCCGCGTTCACCGATATAACACAATCTTTCTACTGGATTAAATGATGTTGAATCTCTTCCTATTTTAGAAAGCCAAACATCAATTAATGCGTTCCCAAATTTATCAGGAAGGGAATCGGCAAACATACCTGGTAAACCTTTAAAGGTATCTACATTTAAATTTCGAAATGAGTATAAAGATCTGCTTTTGGGCATAAGGAGAGGCGAAGGTTCTACAGGAGCATTTAAAAAATCATTTTCATATTCAAAAGAAGCAAATCCCCCTTCTTCATTCCAAAAAATATAACCAACTAGCGTTCCCCATAAAAAAACCTTCGCCAAAGTGACTGGTTCACTCATTTTGGTTTCCCCAGACCCATTTCTCGTTTTTGTTAGGTGCTACTTCTTTTTGTTTTCTTACTCGTTGTTTCAGTTTTTTTGTTTTTGATTTCGCAATCAGCGACAACGAAAGGTTGGGATCACGAAAGGTTAGTTGCAAATCGTTGAGTAATTCTAATTCTTTTAAGAGTGAAAGTAAATTGAGTAAGGAAATATTTCCTTTCCCTGTTTCTAAGCGAGCTATGGAGGAAAGCGAAACTCCACTTTTTTCTGCAAGTTCTTCCTGTGACAGGTCCATTTGGACACGTCTCCCTTTTATTGAAGACCCTATTTTTTCCAGAATGACGTATAAACTTTCTTCAGACCAACCCATACTAAATAATAAAATATGACAGGTTAATTATTTTTCAATACTTATTTGGTCATATTTGGATAGTAATCGAATACTACATAATTTGCCATATATGACAATTAAAAGTAAATAATTGCTATAAATAATCCTATAAGACTGTTTATGGATACCGCCAACTTGGTCTTAGATATCAACTTTTGGTCTTTCTAAAAGCCATTCCGTTTTGTTGGAATGACTGACTTACGAATCTTTGTTTTCCCTATGTGGCAAATTGGAAATAAGGTAAACTCACTTCTGGTTCACGTATCCTTTGTTTGACGAGGAAGGTTTTGATTTTTCCTTTTCCCTTCACTTCAATTTCCCCTCTTTCTTCTAATTCAAAATCAGATCGGATTAGATCAGCCGTAGATTCAGTAATTTGAATTTCATTTGGTAGGCCATGTGACTCCATCCGGGAAGCAAGGTTGACAGCATCTCCCCAAATATCATAAATAAATTTTTTGGTTCCAATCACACCAGCAACTACAGGACCTGTGTTGATTCCAATTCGCATACTGAGTTTGGTTCCACTTTTCCCCAGCCTCAATCGGGAAAGAAGAGATTTCATATCCCAGGCCATATGAGCTGCTAGTAAAGAATGAAACTGATCAGGTGCAGGTAACCCTGCAACTGCCATATAAGCATCTCCTATGGTTTTGATCTTTTCCAAACGATACTTTTCAGCGAGGACATCAAAATAAGAAAAAATTTCATTTAAGATGCGAACCACTGCTTCAGGTTTCATTCCTGAAGAAATTTGTGTAAAACCTACAATGTCTGCAAAGAGAACAGAAACTTCTGGGTAACTATTTGCAATTAATCCTTGTTTTTCTTTTAACTCTTCTGCAATAGATTTTGGCAAAACATTTAACAGTAGTTTTTCGGCTCTTTCTTGTTCATTGCGCACCTTTTCATATGCATTTGCAATTTCAACGCGAGAGTCTTCGTTTTCTTTCAGAGTGGAACGAACCTTTCCTAGAACTAAGTTATACCTTTCTGCGATTTGGCCTACTTCAGTAAAAGGTTCTACTGGCACATCAAGAGTTAAATCTCCCGTTTTGTGTTGGTAATCCATTGATAAAAAAAGATCTATGAGTTCTGTAGTAGCCTTATGTTCAGAAATATTCAAACCCATCCTTTCTTCTGTTTCATCTACTCTTAGATGATAGATTCGATTGATGCCCTTGAAAATAAAATAGGAAACACAAAACGCAAATAGACCAATCACTAATGCACCCAAAACTTGGATGAGTAAAAAATCCCCACGTCCAATTATTACACCTAATCTATCCAAATCCCCAAAAATTCCAACTGCCAAAGTTCCCCAAAGCCCACCAACGAGATGGACAGGAACCGCACCAACTGCATCGTCAATTTTCCATCTTTCTAGTAATTTTTCAGCAGGAATCGTAAGTGCTCCGGCAATCATTCCAATCAAGGCAGCTTGTGCCGGGTCTACACAATCGGCACTGGCAGTAATGGAAACAAGCCCCGCCAAAGATCCGTTTAATGGAGAGATGGCCTCCGGATATCCCTTTACAAACCAAGTCAGAAACAAAGCCACCATCATTGAAAAACCTGACGCAATAATGGTATTTAAAATTACGATTGGAACAGATCCGTTAAAGGCTAATGTGCTCCCACCATTAAATCCCATCCATCCAAACCAAAGAATTATTCCACCTAACATTGCCAGAGGGAGATTACTTCCTGTCACAGCCTTAGAAGGTTCACCGTCTTTGAATCTTCCGAGTCTTGGACCCACCACGAGAAGGAGAGCCAAAGAAACCCAACCACCAACACTATGTACTTGAGTGGATCCAGCGAAGTCATGAAACCCTAATTGCTCCAACCAACCCTTGGATGTTTCTGTGAATGTCCCACCCCAAACCCAGTGCCCAACAATTGGGTAGATGATGCCGGAAATAAGAGCTGTAGCGAGAAGATAGGATGGAAACTTTAAACGTTCAGCAACAGCACCGGAAACAATCGTAGATGCAGTTCCGCAAAACATCAACTGAAACAAAAAGAAAGTGGGAGGCCAAGCATTGTCTTTAGGAAAGTTAGGTAAAAATAAATCGGTACCTAACAATCCATAAAAGGATGACCCAAACATGATTCCAAATCCGAAAAGATAAAATAGAAGAGTCGCAACTCCGAAATCAGCTATGTTTTTAATCGCAACATTGATTGAGTTTTTTGCCCGAGTCAGTCCAGACTCCAATACTAAAAACCCTCCTTGCATCATTAACACAAGGCCTGAACAGACAAGTACCCATAAAATATCCAATAGACTTTTTTGAACCGACATCCCTACCCTCGAATTCTATTCCATTTTTTTGAAAGACTGAAATGGACCTGATCCTATGAGATAATGACTATTTTTTATCGATCGGCAAGTCGAATTCTAAGCAATCTCACCTAACAATCATTTTAAAAAACAAACGAGTCGTGCTAAAAAGGGTTATTTTGTCTACAAGATAAGCAACTTGCTTGTTATTTATCCTGCGCCACCGATCGAAGCGAAAATCCTTTCCCAAAGGGAAAGATTGGAGCGTAGAGCGGGATCGTTCCTCGATAAAATATACATCACCAAACAAAGTCGAGGCGCCCGCAAAAACAAAAAGATCTCTTTCATGTTTCATATTTTTTTACAAACCAAAATTTATTTCCAGGAAATCTAAGCACAGACTAAGGATGTGAATATAAAATCGAAAAATGATTCAGAATGTTTCATCTATGTTATTTACTTTTCAAATTGATTATGATCTATTGAACTAAACTGGTTCAGTACCAAGAAACTCTATACTAAACATTTATGAAACTGACAGTAAAGGTAAAACCAAATAACAAACAACCAGGGTTAGAATTTTTATCCGAAACAGATTGTATTGTGCGTTTGAAGTCACCGCCAGTAGATGGAAAGGCAAACGAAGAATTAATTGAGGTACTTTCAAAACACTTTCATGTCCCAAAAAAAAATATTTCAATTCTGTCGGGGTTTTCTTCCAAATCAAAATTAGTTTCTATCCTTCCAAAAGATTGAGAAACATCAACCACTCACGCCAAAAACCCATAAATTTTTCTGTTCACAGAATCTAAGTAAATTACTAGATTTGTAAAATTAAGAGTTCTTTTTGCACTCGTGGTATTTAATGAAGAAATCGAACACCCTTCTCGAAACAAAAAACCTTGGGAAAACCTACCAAGTAGGTGAGGTACCACTTGTCGCACTTCATTCAGTTAATCTGAAATTCAACGAAGGGGAACTTACTGTTATGTTAGGTGCTTCTGGTTCAGGTAAATCAACATTACTCAATATTTTGGGGGGACTAGATACTGCAACGACAGGTGAAGTTTTTTTTCATGGGAAAACATTGGCTCTCGAAAATGATGAGGGACTCACACAATATCGAAGAAATTATGTTGGATTTGTTTTCCAATTTTATAATTTAATTCCAAGCCTTACAGCGGAAGAAAACGTCCGTTTGGTGACAGATCTATCAAACCATTCAATGACTCCCCTAGAAGCATTAACACTTGTAAAACTTGCAGATAGAAAAAACCACTTCCCGGCTCAACTTTCTGGTGGAGAGCAGCAACGAGTAGCGATTGCGCGAGCAATTGCAAAAAGACCAGAGCTTTTGTTATGTGATGAACCAACAGGTGCTCTCGATTTTAAGACAGGAAGGATTGTTTTAGAAGCTATCACTGGTATCAACCAAGAACTAGGAACAACTACCGTTGTGATCACACACAATGAGTCCATTGCCCAAATTGCAGATAGGATTATTTTAGTGAAAGATGGAACGATTGTTTCTGACTCGGTCAATCGTCATAAAAAACCCGTATCCGAGGTTAGTTGGTGATTGGCAGAACATTAAATCTAAAACTCTTAAGAGATTTAAAGGCGATGAGCATGCAAGGACTAACTGTAGGGTTGGTGATTGCAGCTGGGATCACATATTTTTCCGCTTCTTGGGCTGCTTACTTTTCATTGTTAGATGCTAAACTAAACTTTTACAGCAAACAAAACCTTTGCGAAGGGTTTGTTTATTTAAATAGAGCACCTTCTTATCTAGAATCTAAAATTCGCGCACTCCCCGGGATCTCTGACTTTGAAACAAGGATCTCAAAAGAAATAGTTTTGGATTTTCCAGGTGAAACATACCCTTCTGCTGCACAGTTAATTTCCTTACCTGAACATACAAATACATTATATTTAAAAAAAGGTTTTTTACCAAAACAAAACCAAGATGTAGTGATTAGTGAAAATTTTGCCAATGCAAATCAATTAGAACCTGGCTCGATTCTTTCTTCCATTATTGGAGGGAAACGAGTATTTCTTCAGGTAACAGGCGTTGGATTGTCTCCTGAATTTGTGTATGTCTTTAGACCTGGAAATCCAATGCCTGATGACAAACATTATGGAATCATTTGGATGAAACGAGAAGCGATGGAAGCAAACTTTAATTTCGAAGGTGCTTTTAACCAAGTCATTTTCCATTTTGCTGCAGAAGGAGAAGAAAGGTTACGTACGATGCGAGACCTTGATGTTCTGTTGGATGAATACGGAGGATTAGGTGCAAAAGAAAGAAAATTCCTACCTTCTGATTCCTTTTTAAGTGACGAATTTAGACAACTTAGAACAACTGCTGTATTTTTACCTGGGATTTTTTTAGCTATTGCTGCTTTTTTATTACACATCATTTCAAATAGACTTATTTCAAAAGAAAGAGAACAAATAGCAACCTTACGAGCGCTTGGTTACACTTCCCAAGACATCGTTTTTCATTATTTAAAGTTAATCACGTTCATCACAGCATTGAGTAGTCTATTTGGGGTGATAATTGGTTACTATTTAGGAAATGCAATGACGAGTCTTTATGGAAGATTTTATAAATTCCCACAATTAGTTCCAATTTTCCCTCCCCTACTCGCTTTATTCAGTGTTAGTTTTGGAATTTTAATTGGAGGACTTGGTACGATCTTTTCATTACGAACTATCATAAAATTAGATCCAGCACAAGCCATGCGACCTGCTCCTCCTGGGACATATACAATTTCTTTTTGGGAAAGTTGGATCACAAATCTAAGAACGATCCAAAGAATGGTTTTTAGAAATCTTTTCAAAAGACCAACTCGAACTATCCTTACTATTTTAGGTTTATCCACTTCTATCATGATTATGATCATTGGAAATTTTATACAAGATACAGTTGGAACTTTGCTCGACTTGCAATTTAATACAATCCAAAGAGAAACACTTACTTTAGTTTTTAGGATCCCAGTAGAAGATTCTATATTGTTTGATTTAAAAGAAAAAAAGGGAGTATTTATAGCAGAAGGACAACGTTCCATACCGATCAAAATAACTAAAAATAGGAAATCAAAAGATACAGTTCTAACGGGTATTTCTGATGATTCTGATTTAAGAAGAATTTTAAATCATGACTTACATCCCATCAGTATCCCTGTCTATGGAATTATGATGAACACTGAACTTGCGAACAAATTGGAAATCCAAAAAGGAGAAACAGTTCTTATTGAAACATTGGATGGGGAAAAAAGGAAAATCCATGTTACTGTTTCTGCTTTCGCAAATGAAATTTTAGGGCAAGGTGTGTTTATCACTCGAAAGAATCTCAATCGGATGTTAGACGAAGGTAGTTTGATCAATTTAGCATTACTAAAAACGGATCCTATAGAAGATAAAAACTTAATTGAAGAGTTTAAAGACAATCCGCTAGTGATTGGTTTGTTTTCAAAGTCAGCAATCCTCACTGCATTTAAGGAAGTGATGCAAAGATCTCTCCAATCAACATCTGTTGTTATTTTAATATTTACAATTATCATTTCAATAGGGGTAATATATAATACTGCTATGATTACTCTTTCAGAACGTATTTATGAATTAGGAAGTTTGCGAATTCTAGGATTCAGCCTAAAGGAAGTTTTTGAAATTATTGCTTGGGAACTCACTTGGCAAATTTTAGTGGCAATCCCAATTGGTTGTTTTTTAGGAAATAAAGTTGCAAATTTAATATTAAACAGCAATGAAACAGAAGGATTTAAAGTTCCAGTAGTAATTTTCCCATCTACCTACTATTATTCAATCCTTCTAGCATTATTTACCGCAGCAATTAGCTTTGTGATCGTATATCGAAAATTAAAAACAATGGATTTATTAAGTGTACTCAAGGTAAGAGAATAATATGACAAAAGAAAAAATATTTGATTTGATCAAAACAAAAAACGCCAAAATCGCCATTGGCGTCTCATTTTTTATAGTTATTTCTTTTTTAATTTTAAAAAAAGACCCAAAGCCTGTGGAAGTATCAGTCGTAGCCCAAGGTATTTACAAACAAATACTGTCAGTTCAAGGCAAAACAAAAATCAAAGAGCTATATACTGCCTACTCTCCAGTAAATGGTGTTATGCGAAGAGTAGAATTACATGCTGGCGATAAAGTTTCAAAGGGTATGACTTTAGTCACCGTTGACTGGGACATCATCAAAACAATAAAAGCAACTGCCAACGGTCAAATTTTAAAAGTATACCGTGAAAGTGCTGGCCCAGTCGCTATGGGTGAGCGAATTTTAGATTACGGAGACATTACCAAAATTGATGTGTCTGCGTTTATACTATCAGAGGATATGCCAGATTTAGATCTCAATGACAAAGTTTTACTTACTGGATTCGGAGATCAAACATTAGAAGGGCGAGTATCCATCATAGAGCCTTCTGCTATAACTAAAATTTCATCATTAGGCGTAGAAGAACAAAGGGTTCCTATATCGATTGAATTCAACCCACCACACGGGATAGGTGATGGCTATGAACTGGAATGTAAAATCATCCTATTTGAGAAACCAGACGCAATAGTCATACCTACTTCCGCATTGTTTCGTGAAGATGAGAAATGGGCAGTGTTTATAGTCGAAAAAAAGAGAGCCAAACTTCGATTTGTTGAGGTAGAGCATCAAAGTGAAGGAACCAGTATGATCAGAAGTGGCCTTACTGTTGGCGAATCAGTAATACTTTACCCAGGCGATACAGTGGTCGATGGAACTAAAGTTGTACCCGAATAGGAACACTTGACTCTCTAGGTAAGGTGATATAAAATTGAGAACCCTTACCTAATTCACTTTCCACGCGAATACTGCCACCGTGCTTTTCAATAAATTCTTTACACAAAATCAAACCTAGAGCAGTCCCTCTTTCTCCAATTGTACCGGGCATACTTGTTTGTTTGGCATCAATACGAAATAACTTTTTACGAATTTCTTCATTGATACCAATACCAAAATCAGTTATACAAATTTGAATATCATTATCTATCGATTCTGCCGAAATCCTAATTTCACCACCTGGCTGAGAATACTTGACCGCATTGGAGATCAGATTTCTAAGTATTGTTTCTATCATTTTTTCGTCTGCATAAGCTGTTGTCTTAGGATCAACTGAGTTCTTTGCTATTATAGATTTGTTTTGAATAGAAAAAGATACAGAAGCTATTGCCGATTCTATCGAGCGATATAAAGAGATATGCTCAGGAAAAAAAGAAACTTCTCCAGTTTGTGATCTTGCCCAAGTGAGTAAGTTTTCTAAAAGATTATAAATTTCACCGGAAGATTGGAAAAGAATACTCAAATCGTTTTTCGTGCGTTTTAAGGGTCTTGTATCCAAATCTTCTAAAATCATACCAGCAAAGGTATTCATACCCCCAATCGGGCCTTTTAAATCATGCGCAATGATTGAAAAAAATTTATCCTTAGTATGATTCAATAATTGTAATTGGGAAAAAAATTTGTCTTTTTCTATTTCTGCTTTTTTTCTTTTATCAATGTTTCTCGAAACACCTAATATACTAATCGAACCATTTGGATTCCATTGAAACACTGTATTTGCTTCGATCCATATCGTTGAGCCATCTTTACAGTATTGTTCCACTTCATCGCTGAATGGTTTTCTCTCTCCTGTTTTCCTAAATTCTTGGATTCTATTTGGCAACACATCCATTATATATTTAAATGAAGTTGGTGTAAAGGACTCCTGCACTGAATGAAGAGCTGCCTCTCCCGATGTAAAACCTGTAATGTTAACTATCGAAGGACTAACATAAATATACTTTTGATCATCATAATTCAATACCCAAATTACATCAGAAGTATTTTCTGCAAGCAAACGATATTTCTGTTCACTTTCTTCTTGGCCTTTAATGAATATATCAATACACATCATCAAAAAACCAAATGTCATCATGACAGAAGTTACATAAAAAAACAAATAGGTGAAATCTTGAATGGGCCCTTTACCAAATGCTATTTGAGAAACAGAAACATCGGCGAAAGTATAATATATAAAACGAAAAAATAAAAATATACCACAAGCTAAATAGAAAAAAGCTGCAAAATGACTAGAAAGTCTCGCTTTTCTATTTGCAGCTAATATGGTTTTGGAGGACAATATGAGTTGGATAGAAGCTGCAAAAGATATTAAGGAAATACGATATTTTGGTGCAAAATCAGAGAATTGATGAAATACCAACAAAACAAATACTAAGACAACGGAAAAAAGTCCGGATTTCCACATTGTCTTTCGATCAAACATTGAAAGTATGATGTTATTAGAATAAACAAGTGATAAAAGAATTAGAGAGTTTCCTGCACTGATAGAAATCCAGTCCGGGATAACACCTCGGAGAGCACCCATCACTACCCACCCCAACGCCTGTAGCAATGTGGCAATTGACCAATCTTTAACAAAACGAAGCCTTTGGAAATAGCCTCTTGCGGCAAACCAAAGTCCCCCAGACATTAGCAAACATCCAACGATGTTTATAAATACAACTGTGCGAGGGTCTATGTTCATTGAAGTTAGGAGAAACCCGGGTTTTCAAATAAATATTTTTAAGGTTCGTAATTTTATCAACTACAAATGAGGCATGATTGGTGATTTTTACTAACTTTAAAAGCCACACAGCCAGAAAACTACCATTAGGTGGTCAAAAAGAATCCAAAAGATACGACAATAAAGATTCAAATTCCTTTTGATTATTTGGATTTTTTTTTACTTTTTGTTTTTTAAGGTGAAGAAAAGAAAACGCAAGCGCATTGCCATGAATAAAATCAATTAAGATGTTTAAGGTTTTTCGGATATTTGCTTTTGGATAAACCTTCACAATTAAATATTCTAAGGTTTGATTAAATCTCACAACAGAAGGAAACCCATTATAGGAATTTTTAATTAGGTATAGAGACATTCCTGGGTATTCGAGAAATAATTTCCAATATTCAACTAAAATTCTTTTTAGATATGTTTTCGAATGTTTTTCAACGACAATAACCTGACCATGGAACCGATTGAAGATTTGTTCGACCATTGCAAGAGTTAATGCATCTTTATTTTCGAAATAATGGTAAACAGCCATCGGGTCTAAACCTAAATTTGCTGCTAATTTCCGCATACTAAAGGATTCGTATCCATCTTTTTCACATATTTTCAGCGCGGTTTGAATTATTTTTTGTTTCATTTTTATCCAGTCTATTCTACAATGTAGAAAAAAGTCTACGCCGTAGAATAGTACAAAATATGATACAGTATAAAGCATTTATTGCAAGCAGTTTAGACGGTTATATCGCAAGAAAAAATGGGGCTCTCGATTGGCTCACTTCAGATGAATTTAAGTTAGATCAGGATGACTTTGGATATTCAGCCTTCATAAGAGCGATTGATTGTATTGTTATGGGTAGGGTGACATTTGAGTCTGTTCTTGGCTTTGAACCATATCCATTTGTTTCCACCCCTGTTTACGTTTTCACTCACAATCCCGATTACAAATTTGAGTCTCAATATCCAATTTATATATTTAATGGAACGATAAAAAACTTAACGACAACTTTAGTGAAAAAGCAGATCAGATCAGCTTATGTTGATGGAGGGAAGTTGATTCAGCATTTTATCAAAGAACGAGCGCTAGATGAGATCACAATCACACGGATCCCGGTTTTACTTGGCTCAGGTCTTCCTCTTTTCGGTGATTTAGCCCAAGACCAAAAACTAGAGCACATAAAAACTTTAACTTTTCCCAATGGATTTGTCCAATCCAAGTATCATCTGAAGTAATATGAACTTTTTGAAAGAAAACTTTTGGAAAAATAATCTTTGATTGAAGGAAAGAAGAATTTGTGTTAGAGGTTTTAAGACAAACCCACAAGCCCGCCTCCACCACCCTATTCAGGGTGGGGGCTTTCCCGGGCCAATGAGACATAATGCAATACATCCACTCCCCTCAGGACCCCAGGCTTGCCGATTACCAACTCCTCAAAGCAAAAGAAGAAACTTCGGATAAATTCATTGCCGACCATGAAAAAACTGCCGTTCGCCTCTTAAATTCTTCTCTTTCAGTGGAATCCGTATTCTGTATGCCCAAATACTGGGAAAAACACAAAGAATTAATCCTATCAAGAATACCAGACGTTAACCGTTGTTTTATTGCCGATAAACAAGTGTTTGAAGAGACGATTGGATTTTCTGTACACCAAGGATTTATGGCTGTTGGTTATCAAAAATGGAGTGAATTGTCTAAAGCAACTGCACCGATTTTATTCGTGAACTCAATCGTCGATAGTGAAAACATTGGCTCTATTATCCGTTCTGCAGCAGCCTTTGGTATCAAAACCATTCTTTTTGACAATAAGTCTGCCTCACCATATCTACGAAGAAGTGTCAGAGTGTCCATGGGATCTCTTTTCCAGATTCAACTAGTTCGCACTTATAATTCAACTGAAACAATCAACACTCTCAAAGAAACTGGACATACAATATTATCTCTTAGCCTTCCTCGAGAAGGGAAAATCTTATCATCAAAAATTCAATCAATCTATGAAACAGGTAAACAAACAAAATTTGTATTGGTACTTGGTAATGAAGCAGAAGGAATCGAATCAAACATTCTCAATCTCTCGGACAAATTGGTTTACATTCCAATGAAAAATCAAATTGATTCTTTAAATGTATCTCATGCTTTCGCAGTTGCATTATCACATCTGGTTGATGCGCCCTTCTAATTTTCCCAATCCCAAAAAAAATCTTTGTTTGTCATCTCAGGCTCAATATTACCTTGATTTGAAACCTCAATCGACTGCTCTTCCAAATCCTTTTTAGCAGACTCCAAATCCAAAGTTTCTTTTAACCAATATTCTTCTGTACCAAAATGAGGGAATAAAGATGGAAATGAAGGATCTTCCCAGCGTTTCGCAATCCATGCAGCATAATGTATGTATCTAATGATTCGAAGTGGTTCCACCAATTGTAACCAGTTTTCATCAAACTCTGCAAACATCGTATAACCTTGTAAAAAACCAAATACATCATTCTTTCGATCTGATTCACCCAATGGAAGCAACATCCAAAAATCTTGTATAATTGGTCCCATCAAAAAATCATCAAAATCCAAAAGACTATAACCGTCAGATGAAACGAGCAAATTCCCTTTATGGCAATCTCCATGAATTCTTTGAAAAGGAATTTGATATTCTTTCACTAAAGATTCAAAAATTTCGAAAGACCTAAGAGCAGTTACTTGGTATCGCTCTGCCAAAGTTTTGTTTGGAATTAATCCTTTACCTAAAATAAAGTTTAAAGAATTTAAACCATAAGAAGGGATATCAAGGGTTGGTCTATGCACCGAACCGAGTTTTTTCCCAACCGCATGGACTCGACCGAGGAGCGCACCTACTCTTTCTAAATCACCTCCGGCAATTTCTTCCACAATCCGACCATTCCGCAAAGGCCAAATGGCAAAATAAATTCCTGACCATTCAAATAAAGTTTTACCTTTTAAAGTGATTGGAGTTAACACCGGAATTTCTTCCAAGGAAAGTTCCAAGAGAAACCGGTGTTCTTCTAAAATTTGGTCATAACTCCATTTACCTGGTCGATAAAACTTTACTACGATTCTTCCCGCATTCGATGTTTCAATATCATAAACTCGATTTTCAACACTGTTCAAGGGATAAAATCTACCTGTAGTTTCATATCCCAATGATTCTAAAGCATTTAGTATGGAATCAGGTGTTAGTTGGTAAAAAGAGTGATTGATATTCAATTTGATAAATTAATTGATGATTCGATTTCGACCTGAGGACTTTGCTTCATATAATAGTTTGTCAGCCGTTCGAAGAAGTTCGATTGGATTTTCAACTTCAGAGATATCTCCACCAGCAACTCCGCCACTGAAAGAAACTTTAAATTTTTGATTTCCCTCTGATTCCAATTCAATGTTTGAAACCTTTTCCCTTATCTTATCTAAAACACGTGTTGCATCCGGTACACCTGTTTCTGGAAAAACGATGACAAACTCTTCCCCACCAAATCTAGAAATAATATCTGATTTTCGCAAACAAGACTTCAATTCTGAAGCAATTCTCTTTAAAACAATGTCACCTGTTTCATGGCCATAAGTATCATTTACTTTTTTAAAAAAATCAATATCAATCATAGCCAATGATAAGGTATGTTTATGCCTTTTGCATCTTTGGAACTCTTGCTCAATCCTCTCTTCCATATAACGCCGATTATATAAACCGGTCATTACATCACGGATTGCGGTTTCTCTTAGTTGATCATGCAAAGATTTCATCCGAAGAGCGCTAAAGATTCTAGCCAAAAGTTCAATTTCTTTAGCAGGTTTCGTAATATAATCGGTAGCACCTGCTTCAATTGCAAGTTTTAGATTTTCAGGTTCTGTATGACCTGTGACCATAATGATAGGAAGCCAACCCACTGGAGAAGAGGAGAAAATCTCAGAAATCAACTCAATGCCGGAACCATCTGGCAATTCCCAATCCAAAAGAACGACATCAATCTGATCCTGACTTATGATTGTTCTCGCATCAGAAAGAGAAACCGCTTCAATAGGAACATAACCATGGTTAGAGATCCATCGATTGAGAAGTTTTCGCTGTAATTCCGAATCTTCTATGATGAGAATTTTTTTTCCTTCTTTCTCCATATTCCTACGGTTTTATTTTTTCTTTTTTTTACCTAGTATTTTTTCAACTTCACCCTCTTCTAAAGGAACTTTTACTACTGTTCCTCCTTCTTTTCGGATTTGGTCCATATCAACAACGGCTCCCGTTAGTAAACGTGAGGCTTTTTTCGAGCCATCTTTCACACCATAGACAACCCATTTCCCACCTTCAAGGGATAACACTAAATACGTACAATCCGCAACCGCCAACACTGAATGTGCGGACATATGCGAAACAAATTCATAACTGAGTACAACTCCTGAACCAATCACAATTCCACTGGGGACACCAACTGCTTTTGTTAACTGGTAGATTCCATAAGTTGTCCCGGTTCCAAAAGATGCCGTGGTGCCCACAACTCCAACTGTCCCTGCCGCAACTTTCGTGGAAGTATAAGTCACCGCCTGTGCGGTTGCCGAAGCTCCTGTAAAGGTTGCCCCTGTGACCGTACCTGAAACAGCTAGCCCGCCACCAAGAACTGTCTGCGCTGTTGTGACTCCCACAAGACTCATTGGTGCCAAAATATATTTCCCCGATGATTCGGTAACTACGGCAGCAGTTTTAACAGAATAAGCAGATGTTTTTCTCGCAACAGCGGAAGTAACTTTTGCCCCTTTCTCCATAGACTGAACTGATTCTTTTAAAACTACTTCTGTGCTATTTAACAAAGCACCTAACGCAAGCTCAACACTCGGTGCTGTAATATAAACAACGCCTTTCCCTGCCAATGTAAATGTTTCCACCAAACAATACAGACTTGAACCTGCCGCAGTCGTAATGTATGCAGACGGATAAATGATTCCATTCCAAGTAACATATCCTATTGAAAGAATTGTTATTTTTCCGATGGGTTTGATGACACTATCGTAAAACAATGCTTTTGCTGTTCTTGAAAAAAATTTAAGAAGTGCCAGAGGGACACCTTCTCCATCTGCAATCGATTCTATATCTGCTTTGGCTCGATCAAGTTCTTGAGAAGTATCCTTCCCGTAAGAAAAAATAGTTTCTTTCCAGTTCCCAAAAATTTTCATTGAGACAGAAGATCGATAATCGTCGATTTCGGAGAACCTCCGTTTCCAAGTCCCTGATTTAAAATCATCATAAGTTTCATTATAAGACGATTTCAATGCATCATCTAAATCTACATATCCGTACACAGTAGATTCATATACCTTTTGGAATTTTTCTTTGTATTCGTTGAACCTTTTTTTAGTTGAAGGAGAGGTGTCTTTCTCTTCTTTCTGATTCAATTGCATATTCGCCCAATCATCCCATTCTTTACGAGTGGCAATTGAGTTTTTAATCACCGCCTCGTGAGATTCAATGCCTCGCTCCCAAGAAGATCCAATTAATCCATAGGATTCAGCAACAGAACTGTACATGATAAATAATCCAGGTTTGGTGGCGTTCTCATCCAAATACTGAACGGCAGCTTCTCCACTTGCGTTCAGCTTTCCTGCAGCAGACCAACTCATTTTAGTTCCGTCTTTCACAATCACAACAGACTCTCGTGCCTTCAAAACCGAACGTGAAAATTCCTCTCCTGCCAACCCAAACCGTTGGTCCATAACATAAATTGTAGATTCGTGAAAAGGAGGAATGAACTTAATACTTGTTCCTTTTACTGGAAGTGCTCCTTGGTAATAAAGAGACTTATGCCCTTCAAGTGCTAACTTTTTTGTATTCTTTAACGGATCTTCTGTCTTTTTATCCGAACCAGAACATTGTATTAAAAAAATAAGTATAGTGAAAGGCAATAATATAACTTGGAATGGCTTTGATTTCATTTTTGTTCAGACACCTTTGTATTTGCGCGTTTTTTTTGTTCATCAATTTCAGCATCCAATACTTTCTTTATGATTTTTGGATCATCCGTTAATATCTTTATTTTCCCTGCTTTTTTTGCTTCTTCTAAATTAATGACAGTTCCAGTGGGTACATCATCAAAAGGGGAGTAATTTCCTCTCACCATAGCAATTGCAACACGAGGACCATCATAAATAATAAGGATGGGCCCATCCACAGCAGTAAGTAACAATTGAGATGGCAAAACGGTTAGTGCTGCATATCCTAATACCATACCGGAACTCATTGCATACATACCCGCTTCAGCTGTGCCTTTTGACAAATCATATAACATCCCAGTGGCGAAGGCTGTTGTATCATAGGTAGCACCACCTACCACACCAATGGCTCCACTAGTCGTTGTAGCAGCAACAGAGGTCACTTGGTTAAAAGCAGCAAGCGTAGTGCCACCTGTATAAGTCGGGATTGTTGAAGATGCAGAGAGGATCCCAATAGAACTGAAAAGACCGGCTTCTAAAGTTGGTGAAATTACCCGATATCCGGTTTGCGTCGAATAATAAAGAACCACTCCCGTTGAAATCAAAGCATTGGATGAAAAATTCATTGTTTGTGACAAAGGAACATACACTCCATTGACAACAAGAATCTCTCCTGTATTTTTACCAGTTTTCGCAATAGGCGTTATCATTACCTCTTTTAGTGCCACTGAGTATCCTTGGAAGATATCTACGAGAGCCAAAAGAGCATTCCCTCGTTCACCAGATGCTTCATAATTTTTTGTAAACTCATCCGATGCTTTTGAAAAAGAGTCACTCCATGCGGAAATGATATTTTTAGTATTTTGTTTGAGAGTTGCACTAAACAAATCATTTAGTTTTTTTGAAGAAGTATCTCGTTCCAACCCAAGTTCATCTAAAGTTGAATTCAATCGTCTGAAATCCGATTCAGCTCTTGGAACCAAATAAATATAACCGAGAACAAACCGAGAACCAGCTTCCTTAAAACTATCTTTTGAGGTTTTCCATTCCGTTTTACTCAATTGCCACGCTGCATCATAAATGTCTTCAGTTCGACTAGACGAATCATTTATGCCAGTATTCACCCAAGAAGCGACCGAAGCCATTGTGTCCCCTAATTTCCCAGGATAATCAGTGCTTCTTTTTTTCATATGGACAAGGACCATTGCTTTGGCAACGCGTGCACTGATTCCTCCATTCTCATAAACCAAATCCATACTCTTTTTTCCCGAAGGAATCACAGCCCATCCATTTTCCAATAAATTCTTTCTGGAACCAAGAGAATTAGCAGTTAAGGGAGCAATCTTTTTGAAGGATTGTGGTTTGTTGGAACTGATCACTGATTCACCGAAAATTTTATCTGTTTTAGGGGAACCAGAACATTGCAGGAATAAGGCGACAACTAACAAAAAACAATATTTGGCAGGAATGGGTTTCATAAGATGAGGGAATTCTATATAGAGGTTTGAATTATGCAATAGAAAAAAACGTTCTTCTTGCTAAATCCATGTTTAGTGAGACAAAAATACCACAGAAGATAATTTACGTGACCCCATAGATTCAATAATTATCATTACTCCTATGAAGAAATTGAACATATATCTTGCACTCATTGCCTTGGTATTGTGTGTCATCATCATCATCCGAAAAAATGATTTAACCTTAAACAAAATTGCCACTTTAATGGCGATATCTACCCCGACAGAAGTATTCGACTTTCATACTGCTGATTCAATCGCAAAACAAAAATTAAAGTCAAAATTTTCTCCTACTCCCGAATTTAAAATCCCAGGGTTGGATGGAATTAGTTATGAAGACTATAGACAAATTGAGTACAAGCCAGATGTAGCAATCTGGAAAAATCTTGCTCTCCCTTATCAACTGCATTTTTTTCATCCAGGTCATATCTATAGCAATGGAATTCAAATTTATGAAGTAATCAACGAAAAACCAATTGAAATTCCCTACGATGCGTCTCGGTTTAATTTTGGTGACTTACCTCTTGCAGATGATTTTGCGGAGCTTACTAAAAAACTTCACTACACCGGTTTTCGTGTCCATTACCCGATCAATCAAAAAGAGATCTTGGAAGAATTTTTAGTTTTTCAAGGAGCATCCTACTTCAGAGCAATTTCCAAAGGCCAGGTTTACGGACTTTCAGGACGAGGGCTTGCTATCAACACTGGACCAAAAGATAAAGAAGAATTTCCCATTTTTGAAAGTTTCTATATCAAACGACCGAATAAAACGGATTCAGCCATCACCATCTATGCGATTATGAATAGTGAATCTGTCGTGGGTTCCTATGAATTTATAGTCAATCCAGGTGAAATTACAACCATTGATGTTCATGCAAAAATTTATCTTCGCAAAAAAATCAAACGCCTTGGCTTTGCACCCATCACATCAATGTACTTGTATGGCGAACCAGACAATCCCATTTTAGGAAATATCCACCCAGAAGTACATGACTCTGATGGACTTTTAACGCAAAATAAAATGGGAGAATGGGAATGGAGACCTCTTATCAATCCAAAAAAGACTCAACTAACAAGAATTCCATTAGATTCACCCTTGGGTTATGGGCTCATACAAAGGGATCGAAAATTCAAAAGTTACCAAGACGAAAAACTCAAGTATCATTTAAGGCCTAGTATTTGGGTGGAACCAAAAGGAGACTGGGGGAAAGGAAATTTGTATTTATTGGAATTCACGACCAATTTAGATTCCGATGACAACGTCACTACCTTTTGGGAACCTGCCATCCCACCCAACTTAAACGAAGGATATGAATTTCGATATAGACTTCATTATACAGAAAGATCTCCAAAACACCATATATTGGGGAAAGCATCCGCATTTTATAGAGGCGCTGACCCTCTTTTTCCAAAAGAGAAAGTTTTTACCCTTTACTTCACCGGAGATCATCTAAAAGCTCTCGACCAAAAAACAGAACTCGAAGCAATCATTCAGAATAATAAAATTCCTTCCGATTCAATCCGTTATAAAATAGAAAAAATTTCTGAACTAGACCAATGGCGGCTACAAATCTGGTATCCGGCTTCTACTGAAGAGTCAGATTGGACCGTTTTTCTCAAAAATCAAAACCAAAGAATTACCGAAACTTGGATGTATAGAGATGGACTTTCCAAATAACAAAGATTATTTGAAAGAATTTAGTGAAAGGACTCGCACCTATTTGATTCTTTGTGGGACGAACAATGAATTTGAAATTGTAGAAATTTTGAATGATTTTTTCAAATCAAACAGTTTAAGTTTAGATTTCCCATCAGACTGGGTACTCTGGCAAAATTACTTAAACACCCACAAAATCCAAGAGGTTCGAAAATTTCCAATTGCAGATCGATCTTGGCAATTTGGATCGATGATTCCTATTTCTTCTGACTGGAAACGAGACAGAAACAAAACAAAACAATCCATTGTTGGTTCATTAAAACCATTATTCATTATTGCATCCATCTTCTTATGGAGCCTTCTCTACTATATCATTATATTCAGGTTATTATGATCAAAATCCAACGCTGTTTATTTTTTTTAACTTTTATCATTCCTGTCATTTGGGGTTTTAGTTTATTCATAGAAATTATCTCCTTTCGAGGAATTGAAATCACAGAATACTATCAGTTCATCACTTTGATCTTTCTTCTCCCCATGTTATCTTATGGAGCAAACACCGCCTTTTTCGGATTTTTACTCTCTTTTAGTAAAAAAGGAGACCCACTTCTAAAAACAAAAAGAATCCCAGAACAGGAATTGGATTTTTCGGCTTTAAAATCAATTCCCGTTGCTATCGTAATGCCAGTTTATGAAGAAAACGAAATTTCGATTTTCTCCAGAATCAAAGTAATTTTTGAATCAATAACCAAAATCCACAATCTTCCAAACCTAGACTACTTTATCCTAAGCGACACAAGGACACCGGAAAAATGGATTAAAGAAGAAGCCGCCTATATCGAGTTATGTGAATCAACAAAAAACTTTCATAACTTCCACTACCGAAGAAGGAAAAGCAACCTGAATGGGAAAAGCGGAAATATTGCAGACTTTTGCAGAAGATGGGGGAAAAAATATAAATACATGATCATCCTTGATGCAGATAGTCTCGTTTCAGGAGAACTCATCATCCAACTAATTGCGAATATGGAAAAAAATCCGAACGCGGGAATCATCCAATCCAGTACAAAAATTTTTCGCACCACAACTTTATTCCAAAAACTAACCGAATTCTCTTCTTATTTATTCAGCCCTTTTTTCCTAAAAGGGGCAACCTACTGGCAAATCAATGCAACTGGTTATTGGGGACACAATGCCATTCTCAGGGTCAAACCCTTTATGGAACATTGCGCACTCCCGCACCTTCCAGAATACGGAGGGATTGGTGGAAAAATTTTGAGCCATGATACTGTGGAAGCTGCCTTGATGCGAAAAGCAGAATACGATGTTTATTGCGCTTATGAGCTAGAGGGAAGCTACGAAGAAAGCCCACCTAATATCATTGATGTGCTAAAACGTGACCAACGTTGGTGCCAAGGGAATCTCCAACATTTTTGGTTTTTATTTGGGAAAAAGATCCCATTTATCAATAGAATTCATATTCTAAACGGAATTTTATCTTATCTCAATTCGCCCATCTGGTTGTGTTACATCTTACTAAGTTTATGGAATTATTTAGAAGACAGTAAATATTTGAATTATTCTATGTTGCCGGAAGAATATGAATTTTTTAAATCGCAAATCTATGACCCACTCTATCTAAAACTTTTATCCTTATCTTTGGTTTTATTGTTTTTACCAAGAGTCTTAAGTTTTTTTAGCCTACCCCTCCTTCAAATATTCAAAAAACTTCCTGCTTTTCTCATAGAGACTCTCTTTTCCATTTTAATTGCTCCCATTTATATGGTGTATCATAGTATCTTTGTATTTTCAATTTTACTAAACAAAAGAATCACTTGGGGCCCACAAAACAGAGACGCCGATTCAGGGTACACCCTTTCTTATATACTCTCTTCCTTTTTCGGCGTAACAGTCCTAGGATTTGCCTCTGCTTACATCAGCTATGCTCATTCTACTATGTTGTTTGTTTTGACATTCCCGATCTGGATTGGATGGATTCTTTCCATTCCCTTGGTTATTTTTACTGGAAAAGAACATAAACCTCTTAACCGTCTATTTGAAACAGAGTTTTGGAAACCAAACTCTGGCTTAATCAAAAATCTAGAGCACACACTTGGCTCACATAAGAACAGTTATCTGGAAAGGAGAGAATTCTTTTTTGCTCTTGTCCACCCAGTCTTTCATCACCAACACAAACTACTGCAAGGAAATAAAACTTATCAGTCCAAACTCCCTAAATCCACAGAAGAGGATCTTGTTTGTTTATTAAAACAAGGTCCAAACTCTTTAGATAGAAAAACTATCTTACGAATTCTCTCTAACAGAGAATTGCTTGATTCTTTTTATTTAAAATTTTGGACTTCGAAAAAAGAAGATTGGGCAGGTTATTGGAATACCATTTGGGAAGAAATCAACCCATCTTTTTTTCCATCAATTTCCAATAATAAGAAGTACGATTCAAATCTTCAATAAAACCGCAATGTCCACCTTTCGACTCAATCACAACTTCTAAATAGGAGGAAGGCGGAATCTCTGAAAATTCTTTCCATGGAATCACTGGATCATCCATGGAAGTCAAAATCGTAGTCGGAACACGAACAGACTTAAAAAACAAATCATTCAAAGTATAAGAATTAAAATACTCATCTACAGATGAAAAATGAGAAAACTCTTTCACCATTTTTTCTGTTAAGTGCATCACCGACTGGTATTCATCCAAGTCGTGGAACGAATACAAATGAGGAAATAAATTTGCCTTTTTTTGCAAAGAGACCTTCCAAGAATTCAGAAAGTATTTCCGCAAAAAAGGATGTTCATCCATTTTCACCGTCGCCCGCTTTGGATCAAGAGCTGGACTAAATGCAAAACAATGTTTTAAACCAGGAATTTGTTCCGAATGTTTTAGAAGTGAATGCCGACCCGCCATCCGCAAAACAAAATTTCCTCCTAGTGAAAATCCCGCCAAATACACCGGACCTTTAAAACCAGAAGTTTTTACAAGCGAACAAACAGCTTCATAAGACTCTTGCAACAAACTTCCATTAAATATTCCTTCGTTCAAATGATGAGTATCGCCGTGATCTCTTAAGTTTAATCTATAAACCGAAAATCCTTTTTGCAAAAAATGTCTCGTAGTCCGAACAATATAACTGGAATGTATGCTTCCCTCCCAACCATGTAAAAGCACAATTAAACCTTTAGGATTTGGGACTTCATGAATTTTTGCAAGAAGTGTTGTCCCATCTTTTGCCTTTACAGACTTCCACTCACCTTTTACTGACCTGCCATACCGTTTGTCCGATTTTGATTTAAAAGAAGCCAAAAATGATTGGGTCATGGCTCCAGAAAAAAAAGGCAGTGGTTTAAAAAGACTCATAGCGGGATCACCCTACTTTCTGCGAATTAGAATTTTTTACAATAAATTATCCTGGACGAACCCAAACAAAAGCTGTTTCAATTAAGAAAGCCTCGACAAAACTTAGGACAAATTATGAGATTTATACTTTCTTCTATACTTTTCTGTTTCATCGCCTGCCAAAGTTACACGCCATTAAAATCAGAATGGAAAACTGTCAACGATACTGAGGTGTTTTATGCTGCTGTTTCTGCAAAAGCAAGCCAACAAGCAATTGAATCGGGTAGCCTTGCCATGAGAAGAAGCACCTGCCTTAATGCAACCAACCTCCTCTCTACTTCTCCAAAACTCACCGCCATCCTCTTAGAACAAGAATCCGTCCAACTAGATGAAGTAGAAACAAAGGACTTAGGTCGCCTTATCTCTGCTTACAAAATCAAACCCAAACAGGACTCATGCCAATCAGAAAATAACGGTTATTTTTTTGCAAGCGCTGCTTGGGAAAACTGCCAATGCCTCTACTCCATCGAATACCCAGGTGGGAGAAAACAATTCAGACAAGATCTAACACAAATCAAATAACTCATTTACAACGGAGGCAAACTAAGAATTATCCTGGATTTGCCTTCCAACGTTTCCAATAGATAAGTTGCAACCCACTCAGTCCCTCTGGGCCACTCACTCCCGAGAGAGTCATCCGTGTCGAAAAAGAAAGTTCCCTCTCGCACCAGTTCAAAAATTCCTTCCAATCCGTTTGCCTTACATTCTTATTAATATCTTTTTGTATTTTTTTATTTAGTTGGTATTTATGAGTAGGCATCACATCCTCCGTTGACCCAGACTTGGATGAAACTCCAAAGCCCACTGGGACGGACAACCTATTCTCGCTTTCCCCTTCCTTGTTCGCATCCAACCCAGACTCTACCTGCGAAAAGATTGGTTTTAAAAATCTTTTTCTCCCATCAAATCCCGTTTGTTTCAATAATCCTTTTTTTTTGAGCTCTGATACCAGTCGGGAGATTGTATCTTTTTTTAACCGCAAAACAGTTCCCAAATACTCATTAGATGCAAAACATCCGCCACTAGCATCCAAAGAAACAATCTCTGCATACAACCTAGTTTGATTTGGTGTAAGACCCAAATCCTCCATCCATTGAGCGACCCATACGCCCGTTCTTTTTGATCCTTTCATAACGTCCCCTGCTATCCAACACAGGCCTTCGGCGCCCAAAAAAAGTTTTCTTTCTTTGGATTTATTACAGAAGAAAGATAAACCTTCGGCACTGTAACATACGCTTTGGAAGTTTTAACAACGTCCATATTGGAATTCTTTTGAATTCCAGGTGATGTATATAAGCGGTATAAATTGTGGAAGACCGCTTCGGGATTTAGGGACACCTCCCCTACCCAACTTCTACTAACATTCGATTCCCAATTTTGTCAAGTATTAATGTGACATAATCCTAATAGGGAATTCGAGAGGAATAGGGGAACCACAAGAATGGGGCAGGAGACAAAAAGAGGGAGAAAAGTCTCTCTGAACTGCTTCCACACAATCCAGAGAGTTTACATCACCCGGTTAAAGGGGGTTACAAACAATCTAACAAAATTGCAAAAATAGTACAAGGATTTTTCATTTCCAAACTAAAAAACCTCCCACCAATTGGGCGCATCGAATCCAACCCTGACCAACCCGCAAAACAAAAAACGACCAGGCTCTTCGCTCCAATCTTTCGTTTCACGAAAGGATTTCCGCTGCGATCCTTTGCGCAGACAAACAAAGGCAACAATTCAAAATTCCCGATTAATACAAAAGAAGGTACGCCGGCGTACTTTCCAAAAATAATCCGTTTTTTGGATTTTTCATTGCGCAAAGAACAAGCTATCGCAATCTAATTTTGCAATGAAGATCATTACAGTTGCCAACATAAAAGGCGGGACTTCAAAATCCACTACAGCCATCCATCTAGCATTAGCTCTTTCCAAAAGAGGCAAAACCTTAGCGATCGACATGGATCCACAAGCCGATTTGTCCGACTTCTTTTTCCCCGAAGAACCTGTGGAATTTTTCGATTCGGGTAACATACTTTCTGTTCTAAACGCAGAAACTACTTTAGGTGAATCCGTCAAACATTCAAACGACATTGATGTATTACCATCCATCATCGAACTTTCGGATTTGAGTTATTTGGCTTCAAAAGACTTTTCAATGATCCCTCGCCTTAAAAATATTTTACTCAAAGCAAAATACGATTATGTGGTCATCGATACCCCTGGATCGGGTTCATCAGAAAACATAGCATCCTATTTACCCGCTTCCGTCATCCTGGTACCTGTGACTCCATCCAAATGGGCAGTACGAACCGTGGCACAAGTCCTAAAAAAAGTAGATGAGGCAGAAAGATTTGATGAACAATCAAAAAAAAAGTCCGTTATGATTCTCCCTTCACAATGGGGGACTTCGCAAAAACAAATGGACCTACTCGAAAAACTCAACACAATCAAAACATTAAAAATTCTAGAACCAATCCCAAAAAATGACAGCATTCGGGACCGAACAGAAACAGGCAAACCTCTACAAGAAGGAAGCGCTCCCTGGAAAGCTTTCGAAACCTTAGCGGAGAAATTAAAGTAAGGTACGCCGGCGTACCTGGGAATATTATGAAAAACAAAGCAAACTATAATCCAGCAGACATCCTTTCTAGAGCCACAGCCAGAACTTCTTCCCTCAACCCATTCCTAAAAGAAGAGAACCTAGAAAATCATAATACAACTGACATTCCGATCGACCAGATCATCACCGAAAACAATCCAAGAAAAACATTTAATGAGTCCACCATCAGAGAACTTGCAGAATCAATTTCCCAATATGGGCTTTTACAACCTATTGTGGTTAGAAAAAAATTAGGGAAATACGAACTTATCAATGGAGAAAGGAGGTTCCGCGCGCACAAATTTTTAAAAAGAAAAACCATATTAGCAATCGTTAAAAACGTAGAGCAAATCGACATATCCAAGTTGCCAGAAATCAAGTTGGTTGAGAACTTACAAAGAGAAGATTTATCAGAATCAGACCTTGCCCTTTCCCTTCAGGAATTAAAAAATAGGCACAAAGAAACCAACGAGCAACTGGCAAAACGTATCAACAAATCAGCACAGTGGGTAAAAACAAAAATTTCTCATGCAGAAATTTTAAAAGAAGCAGCACCATCTTCATCTGCGGATAAAACGCATCCTATCTTCCAAATACCTACAAGTTTATTCACAGAAATAGCCCCACTCGATGTTCCGAATCGAAAAAAAGCCATCGACTACCTCATCAAAGGATTAGAAAAAAAAGGAGATTTCCCATCCAGAAACGACCTAAGAGAATTTGTTCGCCCACTAAAGCCAAACAAACCTAAACCAACAAAAACAAAACTTGGAAACCTTGAGCTAAAAGACCTAAAAAACAAATTGTCTAAAATAAAAGAAAAAATCTCACAACTTCAAAATCAGAAAACCATTCTAGAGGAAACCATTCGGAAATATAAAAAATAAACCAAACGCCCTGATACTTTCGCTAAAACCTCTTTAACTTTTTTTGTAACGAGAAGAGAAAAAAACTTGTACTTCTTTTCAAAACATTCTACATTGTATTTAGATCCTTAACCGGGTTGAACAATAAAGCCCTGGGAAGTGTGGTAGCGACCCGGGGCCATTTCACAAGACTTTCCTCTCTTCACCCCTCACCTAATGAGACCGTCACCGAATTATGTCACATTTTTCTCTTGACGAAATTTTTAAATTTGTACATATAGGGAACGTTCGGGTCACACAACCGAACACGGCTCTACCACAATGCCGTTATTGTTCAAACCGGAATTTCTAAAAAAGTTCCGAATGGACGTTCGTAAGAACTTCCAAATTTTCTCTTCTCTTGTTGGACCGAAGGTTTGTTTTTGAAAAAAACAAAATTCATTCAGTAGAGTAGGGGAGTTGTACTCAAAAAGTACATTGGCAAAAAACAACCAAACGCTCGTAGCCGGAGATGTGTTCGTTTGGGAGAAGGAACCTAAAATGAAAACAAATCGAACAGGAATTTGGATTCCCGTTTGGATTGAGAATTTAAAATTATCTCATAGCCAAACAAAATTATACGCAGAGATCGTCTCGTTGCATGATAAAGGTGGATGTTTTGCATCCAATCGTTACTTCGGGGAATTACTTGGACTCAAAATGGATACGGTATCTCGACTGATCACTTCTCTAAAGAAACTAGGCCTACTCGAACAAACAGGATTTGATGGGAGACGACGTTTCCTAAAACCACTACTTACAAAACAAAATCGAACAGAGAAAGAAACAAAAGAACCCCTGGAAAAAAATCCAATGCTAGCAGTGCAGGAGCAAAAACCACTCGTTGAAAAACTCCAGGTCCGATCCGCAAAAAAATCCAATGCAGAATGGGAAAAAAGCACGGTTCCCTTAATTAGTACATTAAAGGTACAAAATGAAGTACATACGAAAAGCTCTTGGGAAGAATTTAAAAAATGGAGCGAAAGATCTTTGTCTAAGTCCACCTCTTTCCAAATCACAAGTATTTCGTCGCCAGATTTCTTACAAGGAGCCTCTCGTTTGATTTGGAATCATTGGATGGAAAAAAAGAATTCTTTACAACACTTACAAACACAATATGGCTCCTCTTTTTAAGTTTAATTTTTAAGGAAACACAAATGGAAGTTTATCAACACATCAAAACAGGCAATTTTTATCTCAAGTTAGATGAAGCAAAAAATTGCACAAATGCCAACGATGGACAGCAAATGGTTTACTACTGTGAATATGGTAAGGAAAATCCAATGAAATTTGTGAGAGATAAAAAGGAATTTTTAGAGAAGTTTAAAATGATAGAATTATCATAAAAAAATTTGATTCTAAATGCTAAATAGAAAATCGTAAAATGTCTTCTGCCATTTCCATCTTTGTTTTTTTGAGGTTTTTACTTTCTGTTTCGGGGAAATCAGTTTCTATACATAAATTACTATACCCATGAACAAGAGACCATGCCATCAGAGCAAAACTTCGGTGATTTTCTTTTCTACGTTTCTCTTTCAAATAAAAACGACACCCCCTGACAAGGATTGCATAAGATTTTAATTTAGATTGTTTCAGTATTTTAGATTCACTTGTTCTTTTGGTTTGAAACATAAGCCGATAATAA